>NBLJ01000057.1 GCA_002084545.1 Desulfobacteraceae bacterium 4572_123
CGTTCGGCAGTCGATTCACTGGCCAAGGCTTTTGAACATGAAAAAACACAGCAGGATAAGATTACACTTCAGGAACAGTTAAAACATTCTCAGAAAATGCAATTCATGGGCGAAATTTCTTCTGGAATTTCTCATAATTTTCGTAATATTCTGGCCGGTATAATGACCAGCCTCCAGTTGATTCAATTGCAGTATCCGGATGACCCGAATCTGCAGAAATATGCAGCCGGAATGATCGATCTTGCCAGAAATGGAAACGATATGATCGGCGGTCTGCTGAAATTCGCCCGCAAGGAGAGCGACCGCCGGAAAAGCGTTTTTAATCTGGCCGATGCCCTGGAAGATACTTTTCGTATTATTTTAACGGCCTTTGATCAGAAAATTAAAATCCGAAAAAAGTGGCCCGGAAAGTTACCGTTTGAGGGGGACCGGGCTGAGTTGAGCCAGGTTTTCATGAATCTGGCCGCCAATGCAAAAGATGCAATGCCCGAGGGCGGTTTGCTGCGGATCACAGCCGATGCAACTAATGGTAAACTTATTGTCTCTTTTTCGGATAACGGCTGCGGTATGGATGAAAAAACAGTTAAGCGGGTGTTTGATCCCTTTTTTACATCCAAGGAGCCCGGCAGGGGAACCGGGCTGGGGCTTTCAATAGCCTATGGTATCGTTAAAAATCACGGGGGGGATCTTACTGTACGGTCAACACCCGGCGAAGGTACGACATTTACGATTCTGCTGCCGCGTCCCTCTGTTGAAGAAACCATCGGTAATACCATGCAGGCTGCAGCTCGGATCATTGGCTGCGGGCAGAAAATACTTATCGTGGATGATGATCAGGGAATTGTCGAGCCGCTATCAATTCTTCTGGATACCATGGGTTACAGTGTGTCGGCCGCAAAAAGCGGGATAGAGGCCCTCGATAAGTATCAAGCGATCCGGCCCGATGTTGTACTGATGGATCGCAATATGCCGGGAATGGACGGTCAGGTTGCCATCGAACATTTGCTTGAACTTGATTCGTCCGCCAGAATCGTTATTTTATCCGGCTATGAATCCGATGGGTTTGATGGCATTGACGACCGGATTGCGGCAAGGATAAAGGGATATGTCACAAAACCCTTTGAGGTCGATGAATTAACCCGTATGCTGACAGAGGTGATGGACAAATGAGCGTGGAGCCGGATATGGACCAGTCGTTTGAGTCGAAACTACACGAAGCCGAAACCTGCCATGCTATGGGGATGACAGAAGAAGCCCTTGTGATCTATGAGCATATCCTTATCGATCTGCCGTCACTGGAAAATGGACAGCAGCAGAAAATCAGGCTTCGAGTCAATGCGCTGAAAAAAGAGATCGACTCTCGGGAAATGGAAAAAATGCCCGATCTGTCTTCCCATGACATTTCGATTATCAAACAAACTCTCGGCAATGATAATAATTTTTCCATCCTGACTGACAAGGCTGCTGCTTTCCTTGAATTGGGGCTCACCAAGGAAGCGGCTCGTGAATATGAAAAGGCCTTTGATTCCGGCCATGACGATATCTCGACGGTTTTCTCGTTTGCTCGGTGCCTGTTGAAGCTGCATCCGATTTCAACGGTTGCGGACCGTATGAAAGAACTGGCCGAAAGGCTGAATATTGCCGGGAGCAGAGCAGAGGCCCGCATTTTGTATATGCTGGGAATGGAGGCCCGGAAACAGCAGCAGAACGACCAGGCCCTTGAACTTTTCAAATCGGCCCAGCGGATGAATCCCGATGATGATAAAATCAGGCTTCAATGCGAGTCTGCCGCCGAAGAGGTTTCTTCTAGATCCCGTTATGATGACCTGCTTAAAAGAAAGCTGGTGACGGCTGAACAACTGAATGATTCCCTGGGATTATCCAAGAAACAGGGAAAGAGCGTTGAGATGATTCTGATAGAGCAGTTTAATATCAGTCGTGAGGATGTGGGCCGGTCCCTCTCCAGGTATTACGGATGCCCGTTTAAACCTTTCGATTCCGAAGCCAGTGTGCCGGCGGAACTGATCCGTAATCTGAAGCAGTCATTTCTGCTGCACGATCACTGGGTGCCCATCAGCTGGTCTCCGAGCGGCATTGATATTCTATTGGATGATCCTAAGGATATCCGAAAGACCGATCATATCAAGGCTTTGATAAAATCCAGAAAAATCACCCTGCATGTGGGAATCAGGGAAGATGTTGAAAAATATATCCGCCATTTTTTTAAAAAACAGGAAGAGGCGACAGTCGAGGAGAGTATCGATGACCAGGATTTTCTGCTGGATATATCATTCGAGGAAGAGGAAGAGATCGAAGAGGAGGTTGAGTCACTGGATGAGTCCACCAGCCAGGTGGTCAAGCTGGTGGACCAGGTGCTGGTTCGGGCTTTTCGTGAAAATGTCTCGGATATTCATATAGAACCTTCTCCAATATCCAGAAAGACAGCCATTCGTTTTCGACTGGACGGGGTTTGTCAGGAATATATCAGTGTGCCTATCTCCATGGCACGGGGCCTGGTTTCAAGGTTGAAAATCATGGCTAATCTTGATATAGCCGAAAGACGCCTGCCCCAGGATGGAAAGATAAAGTTTCACCGTAAAGAGATCCCTCCCTTTGAACTGCGGATGGCGACGTTGCCTACCGCCGGTGGATTTGAGGATGTCGTTTTGAGGATTCTGGCCAAGGCCGGTGCCATGAAATTGTCTTCCATGGGACTGAGCGAACGTAATTACAACGTGCTGGAAAAAACTATTTCCCGGCCTTACGGATTGATACTGGCAGTGGGACCCACCGGGTCGGGTAAGACTACAACTCTGCACGCAGCCCTGGGACATATCAATAAACCCGAGATTAAAATATGGACAGCCGAAGATCCGGTGGAGATTTCTCAATTAGGGCTGCGCCAGGTTGAAGTCAAGCCGAAGATAGGTCTTAATTTTGCCAGGGTAATGCGGGCCTTTTTAAGAGCCGATCCGGACGTGATCATGATCGGTGAGATGCGGGACAATGAAACAGCCGCCATCGGTATTGAAGCCTCTTTAACCGGCCATCTTGTCTTTTCAACACTCCATACCAACAATGCCCCGGAAACCATTACGCGGCTGCTTGATATGGGATTGAATCCGCTTAATTTTTCAGATGCTTTTTTATGTGTTCTGGCACAGCGGCTGGTGAGAAAATTGTGTACAAAGTGCCGCAAGGCCTATCATCCCTCCCGGGAAGAATTCGATGAACTGGCGGTGGAATACGACGTAGAGCGTTTCAAGAGCAGTGGTATAAAATACAGCCCGGATCTGATACTTTATCGCGCCGCCGGCTGCAGTAAATGTTCCGGCAGCGGTTACAAGGGGCGAATGGGAATCCATGAACTCATGGAAGGCACGCCCATGATAAAAAAAATGATCAAGAAACAGGCCGGCAGCGAGGAACTTTTTATGCAGGCAGCCAAGGAAGGAATGGACACGCTGAAACAGGACGGTATTATGAAAGTTTTTCAGGGACTGACCGATTTTACCGAAATCCGCCGAGTTTGTATCGGCTAAGATCAGAGGTGACAGCAATGGTAAAAAAAGCGCTTGTAATCGATAATGATTTTTTCTTTGTGGAATTTCTTACGGAACTTCTTGAAAAAAGAGGATATGAAATCCTCAAGGCTTACGACGGCAAGGAGGGTATTGAAAAACTCAAACAGGAGACGATTGATCTCCTGTTCGTGGATCTGGTAATGCCCAAGATCGATGGACGGGAACTGATCAGATTCTGCCGCAGCCAGTTCCCTGAGGCTCAATTCCCAATCGTTGCCGTATCCGGAACCCTGGTTGAACAGCTTGATGAACTGGATACGCTTGGGGCTGATTATTACATTGCCAAGGGACCTATGGAAACCATGGCCGGGCATGTCGGTAATTTTATGGACAAGCTGGAAAGCCAGGGACTTCCTTTTCCCGGTAAATCCAATATCACCGAACCTGAAAAGCTTTTTCCAAGACAGGAAACCAGAGAATTGATTGATGCTCTGGGGTTTCACAGGGCGATAATCGACAGCCTCGGGGTTGGTATCATCGTAGCTGAAAAGGATGCCCGGATTGTTAAGATTAATTCCGAGGCCCTTGAAATTTTAGACAAACCCTACGAGGATGTTTTAAACTGTCTGATAACCGACCTGTTTTCGGCCAGAGAAGTGAAATACCACATGGTAAATGCACTAAAAAATGTTGTGCGGAATCGAAAAATCTCCAAAATCAATTTCAAATCCGTTATCGGCGGCAGAGAAATTCATGTGGTGGTATCGCTTCTGAATATGGAAGGAAAAATACTTGGGTGGATAATAGTTCTGGAGGATATGTCTCAATGGGTAGAACAAGTATAAAAAATAAGCTGATTTTAAGTTTTTTACTGTTACTGCTGATCGTCATGATTATTGTGAGCATTGTTAATCTGAATTCTAAGAGCTTTTACCTTGCTCAGGCGATATCAACCGCGATTGCAATGGGTTTCGGTATTATTTTCGGTACTATTTTTTCCAACTCGATTGTCGGAAGGCTCAAACGGCTGAGTACTGTTGCCGGTGAAATCAGCCGCGGTGATCTTTCACTGGAAATAGATCTGTCGTCGCGTGACGAAGTGCGCGATCTTGAAGAGGTTTTCAGCACCATGGTGCATGATCTCCGGGATATGATATCAGCTATGCAGTCGGTGGGGTTGCAGATACAACAGACCAATGTCCGCCTTCGTGGACTGGTGGGAAAGGTTATGGCCGGCAGTGAGGCAATTGATAAGTCCGCCAGAAAAATTGCAAAAGGATCCGAGGAGCAGACCCTGATTGCACAAAAAACCTCGGTGAAGCTGGATAACGGCTTGATTGTTATGGATGAAATGGTTGCCCAGTCGGCTCAGACAGTGTCTAAAATCAGTGAGGCCCGAGATAAAACACGGAAAGGGGCCGATAATGCGCATAAAACCATTACTTACCTGGAAACGGTTCTGGAGGAAATGATTGACTATTCCAGGCCCATATACAGCCTTGCCAACAAGGTGGAGAAAATCAGACTGGTTATGAATGTGATTGATGAAATTGCACAAAAGACGGACCTGCTTTCCTTAAACGCCTCCATTGAAGCGACCCGTGCCAGTGAGCTGGGTAAGGGGTTTGCTCTTGTGGCCGATGAAATCCGCAGCATGGCCGAAAATTCCAAACATTCGGCTAAAGAGATAGGTATTATTAATAATGATATACTGGCGGAAAACAAAGCCGTGATTGAATCACTGGACAAAAGCAAGGAAGGGCTCAACAAGGGCCGTGATATTATTCACAACATGGTGGATACCTTTGGTGAAATACTGTCCGGCGTTGATGATATTTTTCAGGAAGTAAAGGAGATGGAGGCGGTTAACGCAAAACAGGTCAAGGAACTGCGAAATCTTTTAAGCCAATTCCAGCAGTTTTCAGATCTTGCCGGTGATAATTTTTTAGCTACGCAAAAAACAACCATTGCCACTCAAAAACAGAAAGAGGACATGAAAGAGATCGTTGCTGTCATGAAATCCCTGAACGCTCTTTCCAAAAAACTGGATAAGGCCTCTCAGCATTTTAAACTGGAAAGGAGCGGGAGGTAAAAGGTTGCATGGAATATTTTACATTCAAGGCCAATGAGCGATACTTTGGAGTTGAGGCCCAATTTGTTCACCGGGTGCTTGAGGGCATGCCGATTGCCCGGGTTCCTCTTGTTCCGGCATGTTATCTGGGATTGATATATTACAGGGGCGACCTGTTTGATGTCATTGATGCGGCAAACCTGCTGAGCAGCGGAGCAAAGTCGCTAAACAGAAAAGATGCACGGATAGTTCTTTTTAAATGGAACCAGCGGAAACTGGCCCTGGTTCCTGATGAAATTATCGGGCTTGTCTGGTTTGATAATATTAAAGGAGACGGCACGGTTTATTCTCATAATAATTTTTCCGTCCGAATTATTACACCGAATGCAGTGTGGGATTCATTATTAGAGTTGTCATATGGTAGACCTTCAAAAGTATAAAAAAATATTTATCACCGAATCGGAAAAATATCTTAAAGAACTGGATAATTTACTGATCCGGGTGGAACATAATCCGGATGATACGGCATTGTGGAAAGAAATCCATGGCAAGATTCATTCCATAAAAGGAATGGCCAAAGCCTTAAGCATGAATCATATTACAAAATTGAGCCATGCCATGGAAGACTGGTGCAAGTTGTTCCAGAAGGACGCCGGTCAGGTTGAATCGGGAGCTGTTCAACTTTTTTTCGACGGCAGTAAATTGCTTAAATTTCTGGTGGACAGAGATGATGAAATCAATAGTTCTGGAAACCGGAAATGGTATAATGACCTGATCGCCGGATTCAGGCGCAACCCCTCGGACAAACAGGAAGGCTTAAAACGGATACTGGTTGATCCAAAAGGTGAAACATCTGAAACGATAGATCATATCCGGGTAAAATATTCCTTAATCGAGGAGCTGCTTGGCTATGCTCAGGAAACTCTGTTTCTGGAGAAAACCCTGCCGCCGCTTTCCCGGGAATCCACAGCTCTTAAATCCTGGATTGACCATTACACATCAATGCTGAAGGGGCTTTATTTCCGACTTGCCCAGTTGCGGCTTATGTCCGTGGGTGATTTTGCGGATCTGTTTGCCGTTACCATCAGAAACCTGGCCCGTGATTATGATAAACAGGTGGAACTCAGGATTGTCGGCGGAGATCTTCAGGCGGACATAGCCCTGCTGGACAGGTTGCGGGAACCGTTCCTCCATTTGATTCGCAATTCCATCGCCCATGGAATAGAAACACCGGCGGAACGTCAAAAGTCCGGGAAAACGCCTATGGGGCTTATTCAACTCGAAGCCGGTAAAGAGCGTGAAAACCTTTGCATAAAGATCAGTGATGATGGCCGCGGTATAAGCCGCGAGGCTATTGCCAGGCATTTGAAAAACAATCGGTCAATGTCTGATGAACAGATTGCAGCGCTGCCGGATGCAGAATTTTTCGGCACCATTTTTGATACTGATTTTTCTTCTGCCGCCAAAACCAGTGATATCGCCGGAAGGGGAATCGGCATGAATGTGGTTGCCCAGGCCATCGAATATCTGAGCGGATCCATTACGATCAATTCCGGCCCGGCCAGGGGTACTGAATTTTTAATAAGACTGCCGGTCTCCTTGAGTGTCGTGTACACTATTACATTTAAAATAGGATCCTATATGCTCTCGATTCCAACCGCCAATGTCGAATCCATTGACCAATGGAAGAGTATTGACAAAGCGGAAAAAAATGAGTTGTATGATCTTGCCGGCCGGCTCGGTGTTAAAAAGAATAATAAATTTTCTCATGTCATGAATGTGAAATATTCCGAAAGTAAAAATACCGTTACACCCGGGCGGAAACAAATAAAGTTTGCGGTGGAGGCGATTATCGGAAATAAGTCCGTAATGGTGCTGCCGGTAGGTGAATTGCTTGCCAAAACAAGAGCCTTTGGCGGAGTCGGCATAATGGAAAACGGAGATATCACCATACTGCTGGACCCTGGCTCCCGGTTATTTGACTCGTCCACGAACGGGGTAAGTTCATGACTCTGCAGATACCTGCTTTTTTGAAAGGCGAGATGATTCTGGCAATGCCCGGGATGACTGACCCGAATTTTTCACGGACGGTTACCTGTCTTTTCGAGCACACCGGGCAGGGAGCAGTGGGAGGCATTGTTAATCGGGTGCACCCGTTTTTATCGGCAAAATCTATTTTTGAAGAGTTGAAAATAGACTGCGGCCCGACAGCGGAAACCATACCGATTTATATGGGCGGACCGGTCCATATGGGTGAAATTTTCATACTGCACGGACCTCCTTTTGAATGGCAGGGCTGCCTTAAGGTTACGCCTGGTTACGGCATGAGCAATACTCTTGATATATTAAAATCCATAGCAACCGGAAAGGGACCTGAAATATTTATTATTATGCTGGGATGTGCGGGATGGGGGCCCGGCCAGCTTGAATCGGAAATCAGGGATAACACCTGGCTGACCTGCCCTTTTTCAGAATCAATCGTTTTTGAATTGCCGTCTGCATCGCGATGGAAAGCCGCCATGAAGAGTATCGGTGTGGATCCCGCGCTTCTTTCAGGCACGGCCGGAAACGCCTGAAAGTTGACGGTCTCGTAAAAAGTCCAACTTTTACGAAGGCATCAAAGTTGAAACTGGAAATTTAAAACTGTAATATATGACTTGTTATTCAGTATTCATGTCCCCAAATATTTCTAAAATATAAGGTAAATGAAAACAGGCAGCAGAATAGCAATGAGCACAAGTATTCCAGGAAGACTGAGATAGGGTGTGTACCAGGGGCTGCGCAGGGCCCGGCTTTTTTTTATTTCCTTCAAAAACCAGTTGCCTATGGTTGCCGCCGCTGCCAGAACGGCTACCATTTTTATGATTTCAACAATCTGCGGCATGAGCCTCTTCCCGTCGGTTTATTCTTTTCGGTTTAAAAAATGATTCACTGGTGTTATAGTACTTTTTTCAGCTCGACGATTTACGGCTCAAATAAAAAAAGGATCAGCCATAATCGGACAACCCCTTAAGGTGTTTGGTACGCCTGGCAGGATTCGAACCTGCGGCCTACGGATTAGAAGTCCGTTGCTCTATCCAGCTGAGCTACAGGCGCACGACAAATTCAAAGGGGTCAATAGCACATGTTTTAACGGTTGTCCAATAAAAATACAACTCATATAAAAATGATAATATGATAAAAAGAAATAATCAAAATAAAAAAGGCCAGCCCGGCGTGAAGGTTAAAAAAGCCAAGCCCGCGACTTGTTCCGTCAAAAAGGTATCGGCAAAAACGTCTGCTGATAAATCGCTGGTTAAATATGATTCGCTCCAACGCTATTTAATGGAGATCAGTGAATACAAACTGCTGACCAGGGAACAGGAAAAAGAACTTGCATTGCGCATTTTTGAGGACGACGACCAGGATGCCGCTTATCGTATGGTTACATCTAATTTGCGGCTGGTAGTGAAAATTGCTCTTGAGTTTCAAAGGGTCTGGATGCAGAATTTGCTGGATTTGATTCAGGAGGGCAATATCGGGCTCATGCAGGCGGTCAGGAAATTTGATCCCTATAAAAATGTTAAATTTTCCTATTATTCCTCTTTCTGGATCAAGGCATATATTCTTAAATTTATTATGGATAACTGGCGCCTTGTGAAAATTGGCACAACCCAGGGCCAGCGCAAACTGTTTTTCAAGCTGAAAAAAGAAAAACAGAAACTCATTGATCAGGGATTTGACCCAAAACCCAGGCTTCTGTCCGAGCGGCTCGGGGTTTCCGAACGGGAAATCATTGATATGGACCAGCGTCTGGACGGATGGGATATTTCCCTTGATGCGCCGTTAAAAGAGGATTCCGACACGGAACGAGTAGAATTCATCAGCACTGATTCGGACTCCGCCGAAACAAAGGTGGCGCAAAAACAGATGGAATCGCTGCTGCACAGCAAGATTGCCGAATTCAAGACCAAAATGACGCCCAGGGAAACTGAAATATTTGAACTGCGTATTTTTTCCGATACCCCTGTTACCCTGCAGGAGATCGGGGATCGTTATGGTATTTCCAGGGAACGTGTGCGCCAGGTTGAAAAAAATCTGATAAAGAAAATGAAAGAATATTTTAAACGCGAAATCCCGGATTTTGATTCCTATGCCGCCATTGGGGAAGACTCTTGATGTCAAAAACCATAAATTTCAAAGCCGGGTAATCCTGAAATTTCAAATCTCGGATTTCAAATCATAAGCCGATATTAAATCACAAAGAATAAATCACAAGCAAATACAATGCTGAATAGTTACTATATAATCAGGAATATTAAATCAGTGAAACAAATATTGATCAGGGCGGGTGTCTGGGCCGTATGCATTATGTTTTTGGCCGGCTGTATGCCCGGTACCTCCAAAATCGTACGACCGTCAGATGAAAAGAAAATAGAATTTGAATCGAAATTTCCGGAAAGAACTCCAAATGGATATTATTTTTATATAGAGGCCCTGCTGCAGGGGAAAAAAGGAGATCGCCAGGCATCTGTCAAGTATCTTACCCAAGCCGTTGCCAATGATCCTGATTCGTTGTTTTTAAAAAAGGAACTGGGTGCATTGTATGTTGATCTGGGAGAAAACCAAAAAGCACTTGAGGTCGTAAACAAGATACTTGCAGCCGATCCCGACAACCTGGAAGCGTTGATCCTGTACGGCAGGATCAACCAGATTTTAAAACACCTTGAGGTTGCCGCTGAAACATATGAGAAAGTTATTAAAATTAATCCACTGAAACAGGGCGTCTATCTGCTATTAGGCGGTATTTATATGGATACCGGTAATTTGCAGGGTGCAATCAGAACATTTAAAAGTCTTGTCGAGCATTTTGAAAATTCCTATGCCGGATATTTTTTTCTTGGGAAGGCTTTTGCAGCCAGGGGCAATGCCGTTGAAGCCGAAAAAAATTTTAAAAAATCACTCAGCCTGGAGCCCAGGCTTGAAGAGCCGCGATTCGAGTTGTTGAATTTGTACAAATCCACCGGAAATATGGAAAAAACAGTCGCTGCTTATCTTGAAATTCTGCAGCGGAACCCAAACAACGCCAGGGCAGGCCTTGAACTGGCCCATTTTTACGAACGGAACGGGCAGGTGGATAAAGCCGGTGTGATTTTAAAGGATCTGGGCCAAAAGAGCCTTACAGATACAAATATCATCAGAAAAGTTTTTCAACTATACCTGGAACCCGAGGATTACGAAACAGTACTGGTTCTTATTAAGGGGATGCTGGAGGGAGCGCCGGAAAGCTCGGACCTGCACTATATTGCAGCTATGGCATATAACGGCTTAAAAAGTGAAGAGAACGCGATGCTTCATTTCAAACAGGTAAAAAAAGATTCGCGTTTTTATCGTAATGCCGTCATTAATATATCTTTTTTATATCACAAAAAAAATGAGATAAAAAAAGCCGCTGCTTACCTGGAAGGTGTACTTGAAAATATGCCGGCCAATATCGATATTCTGATGTATCTGGGATCATTTTATGAGGACCTTGAAGATTATGTCAGGGCTGAAAAGACACTTGTCAATGCACTTGAGTTTGGACCTGAAAATGTTGATCTGAATTTTCGCTTAGGGGTCATCTATGATAAGGCCGGGAAAAAGGAAAAGTCCATCGATCAAATGAAAAAGGTCATTGCCCTTGATCCTGAAAATGCAAATGCGCTGAATTATCTCGGTTATACCTATGCGGATCTGGATCGTAATCTGGATGAAGCCGAAAAACTTATCTTGCAGGCCCTTGAATACAAACCCGATGACGGCTATATTATCGACAGCCTGGGATGGGTGTATTTTAAAAAAGGGCTTTTTAAAAAAGCCCTGAAATATCTTGAAAAGGCTGCGAACATTATTCCGGATGACCCGATTATTCTGGAACACCTCGGGGATGCCTTTCGCTCGCAAAACAACCTGGAAAAAGCTCTGGAGGCATACCGGCGGTCATTATTAAACAAAAATAAAGATAAAGCCGTTGTTGAAAAAAAAATCCGGGATCTGTCCGGGCCGGAGTCATAAGTTCATGCGATTAAAAGTCCTGATGCCGCTTTTCGGAATACTCCTTTTTTTTTCAGCATGCAGTACCATGCATAAAAGCCGGACTCCTTTGCCTGAGTCAAATATTAAGGCAAAACGTTTTATCGAAAATATTCTAAAAATTAATCATAAACTTGAGACATTTCAAGGTGTAGGCAAATTCAGGCTGCGAAATAAGCAAGGCGCCCTGACTTCACGAGCCGCCTGGATCGGCGATAAAAAGGGCAAGCTGCGGATTGAAGTATTAGGGCCCGGCGGCCGGTCCCGGGCCGGTTTTGCAGCCGATGGCAAATGGTTTTATGCTATCACGCATAATCCGTTGCGGTTTCATAAAATGCATTCTAAAAATGCCAGTCTTAATTCCCTGATTTCAATCCCGATAAAAATAGATGACTTTCACAGCCTTCTGGCCGGCAAAATACCTGTTTACCCCTATCACAGCGCTTTTGTCATACCGGACAATTCAAGCAACGGATATGTTCTTGTTCTCAAGAAACGCTGGATGGGAACAGTTGAAAAGATTTTTATGGACGATACCGGGTCAAAGGTTCGAAAACTGAAGATGTTCAACACCGGTGGAGTCCTGGCCTATTCTGTCGTATTCCAGGACTGCACGACGGTTCAGGGGTACCGGGTTCCTTCAAAACTGCTGATTTCAGATGCCGCGGATGTGACCTTTGATCTGGAAATTCATAAATTCAAGGCAGATATCAAACTTACGGATTCGGCCTTTGTCCTGAAGCAGCCGGAAAGCTTAAAATAGGGAAGGGCGGATGTCGTACCCGGAATCCAGAATCCATATGATATCACCAAGGACCGTCATAGCCCTGGAATCCCGGCTCAGGAATTGCCGGAACGTACTGACCCTGGGCGTCAAGCCGAATTTTGAAGATTACAGCCCGGAAAATGCGGAACTTATCCACAGAGCTTCAATTATCTATTATCCCTCCCTGTTTTATGCGGATCTTTTTGCATCCATGGGCAAAAAAACTTTTCCCGGATACCATAATTACATGTGTGTGCAGGATAAAATCAAACAGACAGCACTGTTCAAACTGCTGAAAATACCGCATCCAAAAACCAGAGTCTTTTACGGCCGGCATCAACAGAAATCAATTACCGATTTTTTCTCTTTTCCGTTTATCGCCAAGGTTCCCCGTGGATCGGCTCTGGGACGCGGTGTTTTTTTGATTAAAAACAAGGCAGACCTGGCTGACTACTGCCGATTGAACCGCACAGCGTATATTCAGCAATATATGCCCGGGGACCGGGATATAAGGGTGGTGGTCATCGGCGCCAGGGTGGTTCATGCTTACTGGCGGATTGCTTCCCCTAATGAGTTTCGCAGCAATATTGCCCTGGGCGGATCGATCCAGCTTGGCAACATCCCTGCCGATGCCCTTGATCTTGCCCTGGATACCGCCCGAAAATGCCACTGGGATGATGTAGGAATAGATATTCTGCTCCATGGCGGTAAGTTTTACGTCCTTGAAGGCAATATGAAATACGGCAGGCAGGGATTTACCGCCGCCGGAATAGACTATGCCGAGATGATGGAGCAGATGATTGACAGGGGGGAGATTTGAATGATGGCTTGCTTCGTGGTTATATCCTTGCTTTTTTCGGTTTTCTGAGTAATATGAGCTATCAACCTGGAACGTGATTGGGACCAACTCATCGAAATGATGGATAAATTACAAAAATAGTTGAGGACGTTTCTCATGACACTGAATAACGAGGATATCCGTTGGCGGCAACGTTTGGGTAATTTTAGAAAAGCATTGGCCCAATTGAAATGCCATCATAGGCGTTG
>NBLJ01000058.1 GCA_002084545.1 Desulfobacteraceae bacterium 4572_123
TCTATCCCTTGCCTGTTTTGACCTTTATAACACCATTGGAAAAGAACCGGATATCAATGAGGTCTACAAGAGGGCGGATGATCTTCTTGTCATTGCCAATACCATGAGCAGTACAAAGCAGATCAGTATTCTTGAAAAGATTTGTTCATACTACAGACTGGCTTTGATAGAAAACTTGTGGAAAAAGAAGGAGTTTGTAGCCATTGCAGACCTTCTTTTGCAGATGACGGTCACTAATGATCCGGCCATCCTTGCTTTGAATGCCAAGACTTATTTTCATCTGGCCGGGGAAGATGTAAAATTTTTGGAACCGATGATGACCTTCTGGCTTACTGCAATCTATTCCAAAGATATATCAGCACGGTTTTCGGATATTCCCGATAAACGGGAAAAGGTTCAACATCAATTGATCAGTATTGCCGAACAACGGATAAATAGTCAACCAGACTCCCTGAGTGCCCGTCATGCCGCAAGTTATCTTGTAATTGAAAAAAAATTAATCAAGGATCTGCTGGCTATTTCCAGGAAACAGGGCCTGCATTTTGATCAGGTTTGTACGCCTGAATATGCAACGATTAACGGGCTTTCCGATATCATTTTGGACTTGATCAAACAGAATAAAAATTTTTTTAAAAACCGGGAGCACTATCTGGAAACCGGAGGTTATTATTCCAGGGCCGGCAAAAGTCTGTATGCATTAAAAACAGGTAATGTTAAAAAAGCTTTGAATTCGCTTGCTGCAATAGAATTTACTGCTTCAAAGGATGCATTCACAGACTATGTCATAAGACTTGTGCAGTTTGAGTTCGGACAGGTTGCCATGAAAAACAGTGAAAAAAATTATCTTCAATACTTTGCCCTGACATCAAAACTGTTTGAATCCGCACCTTCCATTGAAAAACGGTTTACTGACAAGATTCTACAATATGATGGTGACCAACTGATTTGTTATGAGAAAATTTTAACTCTTCTCTATAAACAACGACGGTCTGATTCAATTGCAGAGGCACTCTCTTCTGTAATGACGAAAACAGCCATAACCGGATATAATCGTAGAAAAATTACCAGTAAGCAGATAAAGGTTGCCCTTGAAAAGGCACTTAAAATATATCCGGACAATGAACTTGCCGTCCATACCCTGGAGCAAACAGTCATCAGGCTGGAGATTAATGCTGTTTATAATGCCATGGCTAAAAGTAAACTGAATAAAGCAGCCGGGCTTGCCAGGCAATCCGCATATCCGGAAGTATGCGACCAATATTTTGAATTTGTAGAACAGCTCATTGACCAGGTCGACGACAGCGGTCTGGATTATTATATGCAAAAAAATCATCTCCACAACCTGCTCAATACCTGCATGACCGTTGACCCGGATCATATTGTTATTGACTCAATTAAAGACAAAATCCATTTTTTAGGAGATTAAATAAAAGATGAACCCTTTTAAGGTTTTGAATATAAACCGATACGCTTCGAACAGGGAAATAATTCTGGCTGTGGCTCTTGGTATGCGTGAAAAAAAATATTCCGTCAAAGAGCTTGCCAAGGCGCAGAAAATGCTTCTTGATCCTGTTTCCAGGGCTTGCCAAGAATTTTTGCATTTTATTGATCTGGCTGATGCAAAAGCAAAGTTGATTCGGGAAATAACTGAAAAAACAGAAATTCTCGATAATCCGGAAACATCAGACCCCCCTCAATTGAAATGTTTAACCATCTTTGAAAAAAATCATGGCCTCTGAAAAAGAACTGTTAAAGCAAAAACTCATTGAATTTCAACAAACGATCGCTGAATTGAGACTGACCCTTGCCCAAAAAGAAGAGTTTTTTTATAAAAAAGAAAAAGACTCTTTTTTAAACCTTCTCGATATCGTAGATGCTTTTGAAATTATAGAAAAAAACCTTGGATTCAAAAAAGATAAACTTGACAAAACCGCAAAAATGCTGGGCAAGAATATTTTCATATCAATAAACAGGATGGCACCGTGCTGAGAAAGGCTGAAGTGATCACTGTTTTCAATAAGAAAATTGGGGTTGATTCTGATATTAGCCGCTTTGAAATGATGTGATTGTAATATCTCATGTTCAGATTCATAATTTTCAGCCTGCCGCGATATAGATGGAAGAAACCAGAAAAGTTACAAAAGCCGCCGGAACAGTCGGTCTTGCAACTCTGCTGAGCAGGATCCTCGGATTTGTGCGGGATGCAGTCATTGCAGGGCTGTTTGGTGCGGGAATGAGTACGGATGCTTTTTTTGTAGCCTTCAGGATACCCAACCTGCTCAGAAGGCTCTTTGCCGAAGGGGCACTGAGTATTGCCTTTATACCGATATTTACCGAATATCTTACCTTGAAAGGACGAAGGGAAGCTTTTGAATTCGCAAGATCCACCCTGCATCTGCTTGCACTGCTTCTGGTGTTTGTTTGTTTTATCGGCATGCTGCTGGCGCCTGTAATTATTTTTCTGATTGCCCCCGGATTTTCAGAATCCCCTGAAAAATTCGATCTTACGGTCAGCTTGACCCGCTGGATGTTTCCCTATATAATCTGTATCTGCCTGGTGGCTGTTATGATGGGGGTTTTGAACGCGCTGGGCCATTTTGCGGCTCCTGCTCTGGCCCCTGTCTTTCTGAATATTGCCATTATCGGATCGGCCTTTCTGATTGCGCCGCATATGGCAGTGCCGGTTCACGGCCTTGCCGTGGGTGTGCTCATCGGCGGAGCCCTGCAAATGATTTTGCAGTTTCCTTTTTTAATCCGGGAAGAATTTTATTTTCGGGAAAAAGTCGTTTTTTTTCATTCCGGAGTAAAAAAGGTCGGCCGACTGATGCTTCCCGCGGTTTTTGGAGCGGCTGTTTATCAGATTAATATTCTGATAGGAACACTTCTGGCTTCGTTTTTACCCGAGGGAAGCGTGTCCTGCCTGTATTATGCGGATCGTCTGGTGCAGTTTCCCCTTGGGCTTTTTGCCATGGCCACGGCTACTGCGGTTATGCCGAGTCTTTCCAGGCAGGCTGCGATCGGTAATTATCGGGAGTTGCGGGACACTTTTGTTCATTCCATGAACCTTGTTTTTTTTATTACCATTCCCTCCATGGTCGGTATGATGGTTTTAAGGGAACCGATTGTGGCCATGCTTTTTAAAAGGGGTGCTTTTGATTTGCAAAACACGCGATTGACGGCATCGGCACTTTTGTATTATTGTCTGGGGTTGTGGGCATTTTCCGGTGTTCGAATCGTAGTTTCCACATTTTATGCCCTGCAGGATACCCGTACACCTGTCAAGATGGGGATTGTTTCCGTTGTTGCCAATGTGATTCTGGGTATCATACTCATGGGACCGCTGGCTCATGGCGGACTGGCCCTGGCAACTTCCCTGGCCTCGATGCTTAATTTGGGCCTGCTTGTCCATGCACTCTGGGAGAGGATTGGAGCAGATAGGTGGCGCCGGGTGGGCCTGTCATTCGCCCGGTCAACGGTGTGTGCCTGTATAATGGGAGCCGTTATCCGGTGTGGATTGCTATTTTTTGAAATAACGATCGTAAAGTCCGGAACGGCGGAAATTTTTATGGATACCGGGATCTGCATCATTTGCGGTATAGCACTTTATGTCCTGCTTTCATGGCTTGTAAAAAGCCCTGAACTTGCGCAAATCAGGCTGATTATCAGGCGTGATAAGGGTGTTTTTTCCAATGAGTAAAATACAAAAAAAATTTATGATGTTGACCGCCCTTGCTTTGTTTGCTTTTTCCCTGGTTATCATATTCGACGACAACGGGTTTGTGGATCTGCGGAAAATCAGGAAACAGCGAGATGAGATAATAAAACAAAATGAGCATGTAAGGGACACCAATCGCGACCTTTACCGGGAAATTGACCGGTTAAAAAATGACACTGAATTTATTGAAAATATAGCTCGGCAGGAGCTGGGAATGATAGGCAGGGATGAACTGATCCTGAAACCGCGGGGCCGCGCTGTGAGTAACGAAAGATGAAAAACGGAAGAATAATGAGCAAAGATCTGAATTTATGCACAAAGACGATGGCGGGTATTTACGTTCAGCAGGGGTATTTTCAAAAAGCTATTGAAATTTATCGACATTTGTTAGAGCGTGAACCCCACCGGACCGACATTAAAGATGCGCTGCTGGCAGCCGAAGACCAGGCAGCAAGAGATTGTACTGTAAAATCGGATTATCTTTTGCCCCTGTTTATGGAATGGTTCGATCTTGTACGAAAGTATAATGATTTGCAGAAATTGAAACGCTGTCTGAAAAAGTATTGAGACTGCGGTATTTACAATCGATTATAGAAATATGACCTGGGGTACGGCTTCAATTGTTTTGACAAGAAGTTCTATTTATAAGCATTGATTTTTAAGCTCTTAAAGTGTAATAAAAATCATAATCTTGACGAACTATGGAGGGAGAATAGCTCCTATAATGATTCAGCAAAGCCAGACAGGAGAAAAAACATGAGTAAAATTGGGAAATTGAAAAAAGGTTGGATGGTGTTGGTTGTCATGGCGACTATAGTATTTTTGGCAACCGGCTGCAGTCATTTGCCAAAAGGTGAAAAAAATACTGAAACCCCGGTGGTGGCGGATCAGGATGCAGGCCCGGTCCCCCTGTATTATGATTTCGGAGATGTCCTGATTCCCAGTGAATTAAAAGTGGATAAAAAATCCTCGTTTGTATTTCGTACGGCTAATTTTTCGGCGGGTGTGATCTCACTGAAAGGCAGGGTCGAAGTTTCTTCTCTGCTTACTTTTTTCAATAGCAATATGCAGAAAGACAACTGGAAAGAGATTGCTTCTTTTAAATCACCTCGATCGGTCATCATGTACGAAAAGGCCAACCGTTACTGCGTGATCAATATTTCGGAAAAAAATTTTACGACCTATGTGGAAATCTGGGTGGCACCGACGCTGTAGGTATAAAAGACTGTTAGGCTGTAGGCTGAAGGCTGTAGGCTGTTAGGCTGAAAAGCTGAAGATAGAAGGTTAAGCCATCGTAGGGTGGGCTCTGCCCACCAATAGACAGCATACCTTTAACCTGCAACCTAACCAACCTTCCCTTAAAGACCGGCGCTTTTTTTTTGACGGATATCATGAAAATCAAATTTTTGAACCTCTGGCCCTGAACCTCTGAAGAACATGCAGACCGAAAAATTATCAGCAGTGGATCGGCTTATTTGTGCCACGATCACGGGGATACTGGTTTTTTCAGTTCTATCGGGCACGGCATTGCCTGCATTGCCATTTTATGCTGCGGAGATGGTAATTTTCAGTCTGTTGCTGCTCTGGCTGACCGACAGGTTGATATTTTTAAAAAAACCTGAACTTAAATGGGTGGCCCTGCCCCCTGTCGTGCTGCTGATCATTTTTCTTTTTTTCACCGGAATGCAGATGGTGCCGCTGCCGGGTGAATTAGTACGTCTGATATCCCCACACATTTTTGCGGACAAAATTCAGGCGGCCGACCTTCTGGCCCGGGCTCATGACCTGCCGTTGCCTGATAAAGGCTGGATGACAACAACCGCATATCTTTATCCGGCGCGAAGCGAGTGGCTGAAATCCGCTGCCTGTCTGGTCATGTTCTTTCTGATCATTCATACTATAAAGTCGGCCCGTCAGATCAAAATTTTGGCAATGGTTATGCTTCTGGCAGCTTTGCCGGCTGCAGTCGGTATGGTTTGTCAGGCGGATTGGATATGGAAAAGCGCGGGCCGTGAACTTGCCGGTTTGAACTATTTTGCGGATTACATGGCAATCTTGCTTCTGCTTGTACTCGGATACTTGATTGCTGCCAGGAAAAAGAGCCGGCGATTGATGTCCGGCCTTCAAGGCAGGAGGGTCGGCATTCAGAAAATTATCGGGCTGTTCTCACCGGAAATGGCCGGTCCCCAACGGATTTTTTTCTTTTTTTGTGCCGGTGCAATCGGCACGGCCCTCATGTTTACCGGATCGCGGCCCGGTCTTTTGTCCCTTGCTTTGGTTTTGACACTGGTCGGAGTTTTATTTTTTTTTAAATCCGGGTTTCGCAGTTACGGGTGGATTGCCATGCTGGTGGGCCTGGCTGTTTTGGCGGCCTGGTCTTTTGGGAAAAATTTATCTGATGAAAAAAAACAGTCTCCAGGCTGTAACCTTTTGATTTCCATGATAGGGGATTATGCGGTTGCCGGTATCGGGCCGGGTAATTTCAAGTATATTTATCCGGGCTACGGTGGATGTGATTCTAAAAATAACTCCTGCAATATAGGCCGGCCATTTTTAAAAGCGGTTGTCGAATACGGAATGGGATGCTCGATTCTTGTACTTTGTGCTTTCGGAACATTGCTTTACCGGCTGCTTCGCATCTGGTTTCGCCGAAAAAATGATGCCCTTGCCACGGGGATAGGAGCTGTGGCAGTTGGTTGTATGCTGCTGACTGGCGTGTATGCCTTTTTTGGGCCGGGTATGTGGGCCGGGTATAATTGCTTTCTTGTGACTGCAATACCGGCCCTTGGATATTGTGCACTGTTTCGACAGGGTTATGGATTCAGTGAAAAATTTTTCTGGAAAACCGGATCACTGAAGCTTACCCGGTGGAGGCGGGCTCTACTGTTGTTATCCGCTGTAACAGGGTGGATGTTGATGATCAATCTGGTCGTTTCAGATCATAAAGAGTTGCAGTGCAAAAACGAATACCGGTTGAAAGAAAGACAGGTATGTAATTCGGAGTCTGACAAAAATGCGATGTTTGATCTGGAAAAAACATTGCGGGACAATCCGGGATGGGGGAAAAACTGGTATTTTCTTGGGAAATGCTATGCGCTGCAAAAAGAAGATGCCTACCAGTATCTGAACAAGTGGCTGCCCCTGGCCGAGCAGTGTTTTGAACAGGGCCTGAAACGGCTGCCCTGCGATGCCGGCATGTTGTTTGATGTGGCCGGATACTGGGTGTGGCGGTCCGGTACCCTGGCAGATGACGGCTCACACGGAAAAGGCATCGAGAAATTTCAGAAGCTGTTTAAACGCTCATTGGCGATTACTCCTGAGAATTGGCAGGCGGCAGCGGCTGTAGTGTGGCAATATTTCCCGCAGGATGCCGTGGTGATGGGAATCATACCGGAAGATGATGCCCTGCAGAGCAGAATGCTCAGGTGGGTTACTTTGAAAAGAGGATAAGCGTGTAATAAAACCGGGCATCCTTTTTTTTCAGATCAAGCGCTGAAATGACGATGGAAAAATATATTGACAATAAATAATATATATATTTACATAGTCATTTCTGTATCGATGGTTTTTTAATTTGATTTAACTTCCATTACCGTTATTTGCCCTCGCTCCGTATGTCCCGATAGGATAGGGCAAAAGTGGTTTCGGAACCTTTCACAAATCCATCAATATTTTTTATAAATTATAAAAAAGAGGATCAAAATGGAGTTAATAAAAAAACGGAAGTGGATACTTTTTTTATTATTTGTGTTTTGCCTGACGGCATTGCCGGCCTTGGCTAAAGAACCGTTTCGACTCGGATGGCTGCAGGTTGAACCGGGGGTCGGTTATCAGGGCGAGTACAACGACAATATTTACAGGGAAAAATCCAATACCGTTGATGATTACATCAATACATTGTCCTTTGGATGCAACGTGAGGCTGCAATCAACCCATATGGATAATTTCGTCAGGTTGGGATACCATGGTGATTTTGTTTCTTATATGGACAATAGCGACAATAACTACATTACTCACAAACCCGACTTCGCCCTTAATTTTAGAACAGCAATGGGGCTCTATCTTGAGGTCAAGGACCAGTATTTGAAAACAGAGGACCCCTATGGTTCGGCCAATACCTATGGAGAAGGAGATATGGTGGATCGATGGAACAACGATGCCTCCATGATTATAGGGTATGAGTTTGCCGATCGATATGCAGTGGAAATCGGTTACCAAAATTATATGCAGCGCTATGAGAATGATATAGACAAACATCAGGACAGGATTGATAACGCCTACAGTGTTGGGTTTTTTTATAAACTGACCGGTAAGACCACCATTTTCGGGCAGTTTCGCATGACCGATGCCGAATATGACCGGCAGAATGACGGCCTGGACGACTGGAATTCGGGCAATTCACAAGATTACGCCCTGGCCGATTATTTTATAGGAGCCAGATTCGATACGTGGGGAAAATTGAGTGGTACGGTCAAAATCGGCTATGGAACAAAGTCTTATGACAACGATCAAGACCAATACGGCAACAAATATGAAGATTCCACCCAATTTATTTCCGAGACAACCTTGAGCCTGAAAGTCACTCCGAAATCAGTTGTAGGTTTTCATCTGCAGCGTTCGATCAAGGGAGCACCTGATGAAGCTTCCGCATCTTTTGTGGATACCAGTGTTGGGTTAAAGCTGACTCAGACGATAGTGGATCGGTTGAAACTACACATTGGTGTTGAATGGGTTAACACCGATTATGAGGACGAAAATCCCGGTTATCCGGAAAAATACCATAACATGTACAAAGGGTGGATCGGTACAACCTATAAAATAAGCGAATGGCTGCGGTTTGGCGCCCAATACGAGTACAAGAGCAGAAATACCAGTAATGCTGTATACGATGATGAATACGAGTACGACAATAATATTTTCAGCCTGAATGCTAATCTGTTATTTTAATGTAAGTTGATAGGCCAAATAAAAAAGGACTGCTCGGGGCAGTCCTTTTTTTATGCATTAAGATCCGGGATTCTCCGAGAACTACCTTTGATATTTGAATATATAACAAATAAAATAAAACAAAGGCTGCCAGGGATTGCGATCCTCGGAAACCGGGTCCGGGTAGGGATGCGACTCAGACAAAAAAAGTACTAAAGTGAAAATGACTTGTGTTTAGAGACTTGAAATTGTAATAAACATGTTTCTACGAAAAGCATTCTATTAATTTATGAAAAATTATGGGATACTTTTGCGGCTGTACAGGGTTGGCAGATCGGTGGTTTAATTAAAATAAGGTGGTCTGATGAAAAAATCGTGGCAAATTATTTTGGTTTTAATTGCTTTTTTAGTGGTTAATGCATGTAGTACCGGCAGAGATGTTGTACAGGTCTTTACCGTTTCGGATGGAAATCTTTCCGGAATAGGGGAGACCGAGAAGGCGCGTCTGGCTGAAATAAAGGCTGAAAAGCGCAAGAGCGACAAGGACGCCAAACTTGAAAATGTAATCCAGACAACGCCCAATTACTCGGTGTCGGAATATCTGGCTGTCAGAGGCCGCGATATCAAAAAAAGCGGTAATGATTATCGGGTCGGAGGCTATGATGTACTCGACATTACCGTGTATGAAGAGCAGGATCTCTGCCGGGATGGCGTTCGGGTCAGTGCTGACGGTTTTATTTCATTTCCCCTGATCAACCGACTGAGAGTGGCGAATCTTACCACCAGCGAGATTGAAACTCTGATTTCCCGAAAACTGGCCCAGGGGCAGTTTCTGCTGGACGCCCATGTGAGTGTCACTGTCAGCGAATTTAACAGCAAACAGTACATGGTTCTCGGTTCGGTCAAGCAGCCCGGTGCCTATCCGCTGCAGGCAAACGAACATGTGCTGGATGCCATATCCCGTTCCGGCGGTATTGATTTTGAGCAGGGCGGTAAAAAAGGAATGATCATACGGTCGGAAAATTACGGGACGGCAACAGAACGCAAGATTGTGATCCGTATCGATCTGCCCGGCCTGCTCAAGGGCGGGGATCAGATTTCCAATCTGGCCCTGATGGATCGTGACCTGCTTTATATTCCCAAAGCTGAATTTTTGTATATTATCGGTCAGGTGCAGAAACCTGGTTCTTATCCCTACCTGGAAAAAGAGATCTCCCTGGTGGAAGCTCTCAGCAAGGCAGGTGGTTTTACCCAGATCGCGGCCCGGAACAAAACTCGCATCATAAGGGTGGAAAACGGAATTGAGAAGATCATTCATGTCAAGGTGGATGCTATTACCAAATCCGGCCAGAAAACGCAGGATGTAAAAATTCTGCCCGGTGATATTATCGTAGTCCCGGAGAGTTTTTTTTAATGGACGGGCAGCAGATAATCGCCAATTCACTTTAAATACATATGTTCAATAATCGGATAATTTTTTATGGAAGACTACGGGGAAAACTTCAGAGAAGATTACAGGGAAGAACAGATCGACCTGCGGGACTACCTGCGCGTTTTGATGAAACGGCGCTGGATCATTATGTGTGTTTTTTTTGTGGTGGTATTGACGGTTGCGGTTAATACTTTTACTACCGTGCCTATTTATCAGGCTACCGCCAGGATACAGATAGAGAGACAGCAGTCTAACCCGTTTTCAAACCGGCCGATTATGCAATACTACGGCATGGCAATGGAGTACTACCAGACACAGAGCAAGATAATTACAAGCCGGGCCGTAGCCGATAAAGTTGTCAAACGGCTGGATTTGCAAAACAGTCTGGAGTTTTTTCCACCACCAAAAGATGATGTGATCTCCAATACGAAAAGGTCGATTCGAAAGTTCATTTCCGGAATTAAGACCTGGCTTAAATCGACTTTGAAAATTAAAAAACCGGAACAACACAAGGTGGTTCCCGCCATGGAAGAAAAAGCCTTGTATTCTCCGTTGGCCGGAGCGCTTTTAGGCAGGGTCAGTGTGAATCCTGTTCGTGACACCCAGTTGCTCGATGTCAGTGTTATGGCGGCCAATCCGGTACTGGCGGCTCGTATGGCCAATGAAATGGTGCAGGCCTATATTGATCATACCCTCGAGAACAGGCTGGAAGCAGCAAAAAATGCGGTGCAGTGGCTGGGAGAACGCATCAGTGAAGAGCGCCGGAAGGTGGAAGATGCCGAGAACAAGCTTTTACGCTACAAGGAAGAGCAGGGAATTATTACCGGTTTTTCCAGTGATTCGGAGAATATTACAGCCCAGAAACTGGCAACGCTTAATAACCAGGTGGTACAGGCTGAATCCGAAAGAGTAGAAGCTGAAACCCGCTACCGCCAGGCCCTGGAGCTGGGGAAATCTTCAGATATGCTCGATGCCATTCCCGAGGTGCTTACCAATGAATTAATCCGTGAGATCAAAAAAATGGAGGTGGGCCTTTATAACCGTATGTCCGAAATCAGCAAAAAATACGGTCGTAAGCATCCTCAGATGATTGCTATTGATTCGGAACTGGCGGAACTGAAAAAACGAAAGATCCGGGAAGTAAAAAGAGTGGTAAACAGTCTTCGCAATGAGTTCAAGCTGGCCCTCGCCCGGGAAGATTCCCTGAAAAAAGCTTTGACGAAGCAGAAAAAAGAGTCGCTTGAATTAAACAAGAAAGCCGTACAGTATGGAGTGCTTCAGCGGCAGGCTGTAAGCTCACGGCATATGTATGATCTGCTGATCAAAAGGTTCAAGGAAACTTCACTGACTGAAGAGATAAAGACAGCTAATATCCGGATCATAGACCCGGCTCAGGTTCCCCAGGGCCCTATAAAACCAAACAAGCGACGCAATATACTGCTGGCGGTGGTGGTCGGGTTGACCCTGGGAATCGGGCTGGCTTTTTTGCTGGAATATCTTGATAATACAATTAAATTCCCCGAAGAGGTCAAAAATTATCTAAAAATTCCTTATCTTGGTCCTGTGCCGGCTTATGCTCTTGACGGTCCTAATGAAAAATTGCACGACCTGGTTACGCTTCACAGCCCTAAATCCACGGCATCCGAGAGCTTCAGGGGGATTCGAACCGGCATTCTTTACAGCAGTGCCGACAGTGCTCCACGGGTAATCCTGATAAGCAGTGCCGGGCCGTCTGAAGGCAAAACCGTGTGTGCCGCCAATCTGGCGGTAACCATGGCCCAGTCCGGCTCCAAAGTTTTGTTGATGGACTGCGATATGCGCCGGCCCAGGATACATAAAGTTTTCGGAATGGTCAGGGACCAGGGTCTTTCCAGTGTGCTGGTGGGAAAGGCAAATGTCGGGCAGACCATTATAAAATCGAAAGTTGAAAACCTTGATATTCTGCCGGTGGGTCCGATTCCGCCCAATCCCTCCGAGATGCTGGGATCTATGAGAATGAAACACCTCCTCGAGACATTGAAAAAGAGTTATAACAGGATTATTATTGATTCTCCTCCTGTGACCGCGGTAACTGATGCCGTGGTTCTGGCTCCCCAGGCTGACGGTACCCTTCTGGTAGTTCGGGCGGGTGATACGCCCCGGCAGATTGTGCAAAACGGACTGGCCCAGTTGCAGACCGTGAATGCCAAAATCCTGGGTGCCGTATTGAATGGTATCAAAACCGGCCGGGACAGCTATTATTACTACCAGTACTATTACTATTATTATGGCGAGGACGGGGAAAAGAAAAAGAACACCCGGCGTCGCAAGCGCCGCGCCAGCCGCTATCATGAAACGAGTGAGGGCTGAAAACCCGGAATCCACTGCCCATATGATCGACATCCACTGCCATATTTTGCCCGGAATTGACGACGGGCCGTTGAGCATTGCGGAAAGCCTGGTCATGGTGGATCAGGCCCTTGCAGACGGTATTAAGACGATTGTGGCTACGCCGCATACCTTCAATGGTGTTTACACGACGCCGTCGGAAGCTGTAACAGGCGGCGTAGATTCTTTGAACCGGATACTGACGGATAAAAATATCCGGCTAAGGATTTGCCCCGGGGCAGAGGTTCATACCTGCGACGTCTTTAGCCGCAAAATCATAGATGGTCTGGCCGGTACCATCAATCATACTGGAAAATATGTGCTGGTTGAATTTCCTTTCCAGACCATTAACCCCGGCACCAGCGAAGAACTCTTCCAGCTCAAACTCAAAGGCATAACCCCGATTATCGCTCATCCGGAACGGAATATTCTGTTTCAGCGGGACATTGATCAGCTCTATGATATAGTCGGCATGGGCTGCCTTGTCCAGATTACAGCCATGAGTATCACCGGCGAACTCGGGACGGCGGCCATGGGGTGTGCCCACACGCTGCTTCAAAGGCATCTGGCTCATGTGATTGCCTCGGATGCCCATTCGCCCGGTAGTCGTCCGCCGATTTTGAGCAACGGAGTAGACGCTGCCGCCGATATTCTGGGCAGCATGGCCGAGGCCCGGAAAATGGTCACAGATATTCCAAGAGCCATTCTTTGCGGTGATTCAATTGAAATCCCCGATCCGCTGCGTCCGCTGGAAATGAAAAAAAAATGGTGGCAGGTGTTTCGTTGAAGGTCGGCCACACCTTTAGTATTTAATTTTCAATAATATGGGCAGCAGGTTTTATGGAAAAAGTTGCATATGTTTTGTTTCTGGCAGCTATGGTAATAAGCCCGCTGATTTTTGGGGCCATGCATCCCTGGGCCTATACTTTGATGTCGCTGCTGGTTTTTGTCGGGACTGTGCTGCTTTTGCCGGGAAGGATCGCCCGGGAACCGGGAAAGAACGGGTTTTTTATTAAAATACCCAATACCGGGCTGAAATTTTTTTTTATTGTCTTTTTACTGCTGCTGATTTTTCAACTGACGCCCCTGCCTGAAGGGGTGGTTAATTTTCTGTCGCCCCAACGGGTAAAGGTTGCCAAAGCCTCTCTGGCAGGTCTTGAAACAAGCACTGTCTCCCCTAACGGAAGGTGGCTTTCATTATGTGTTTACCAGCACCCGGTACGCATGTCGTTGATTCGTTTTTTTACCTATGCTTTGTTTTTTTACGGCATGCTGCTGGTGCTCAATTCGCGGCAACGGATCGAAACCACGGTTTTTCTGGTCTTGATCCTCTGCTGTTTTGAAACGGTTTACGGACTGGCCCAGACCTATTCAGGATCCGGGCATATCCTGTGGTATGCCAAGAATAGCTATGGCCGGGATGTTAGCGGAACCTACATCAACCGTAATCACCTGGCCGGGCTGCTTTCCATGGGCCTGCTCACCGCCGCAGCCTATGCCGCTGCCCTGGCCCGGCCCAAAAGGGAACGCCCCAAAGGCCTCCCGGGAAAAGGGGATATTAAAAGCCGGATATTTGGCGGGCTTTCCGGCGGGGAAGCTCCGGGCAAACGGCTGCTGGTTTTTTTTTGCGGGGTTATTATCGGCATCGGTCTGATTTTTACGGCCTCACGGGGGGGAATGATCGCCGGGGCCTGTGGACTTTTTTGCATGGGGCTTATTTTTATTTTTCGCAGGGCCCAGCGCCGCAAAGGAGTTGCTCTGCTGGGTCTATTTTTGGTTACGGCGGGTTACGCCGTCTATATCGGTGCCGAATATCCCATGGGGCGGTTTAATTATTTTGACCAGTCCCTTGAAAATCGTACCCGGTACGCGCGCAAGACCATGGATATTTATCAGGATTATCCCGTGGCGGGTATTGGTTTTGGTAATTTTGAATATGTTTATCCCGGGTACCAGGCGGCAAAAGATAATAAACGCTATATCCGGTTTGCACACAATGACTGGGCCCAGTTTCTGGCCGAGACCGGTACGATCGGGCCGATTTTGCTGCTTACGGGCATGGCCTGTTTTCTGTTTCGGACCCTGCGGCTATGGCTGAAACGACATGACCCCTTTGCCCTGGGCCTGGGAACGCTGGCGCCGGCCATTATAGGGACCATGGCCATCCATTCCTATTCGGATTTCAACCTGCATATCCCGGCCAATTTTTTAATGCTTACAGGTTTGACTGCATGCAGCAGCGCAGCACTGCACCTGCACTGCCGGCGTGGTCGGGAAAACCTGGTTTTTCGGTGGCATTGCCTGCCCCTGAAATTTCGGGGAACTGTTTTTCTTTTTTTGCTCGTCGGAATGATGATCTGGTGTGCCGGAGGGGCCCTGCGCCATTTTGGAGCCGAATCTAATTGTGCAACCGTGCACAACGCCACCTTTAATATTGACCGGCAGCCGTCACTTGAGAATATCAGGAGAGCCATTTCCCGGGATAGCCTTAATGCAAGATATCGGCAAAAATTGGCCCGGGCATTGATGAAGGATCGCGATGATCATGCTGCAGAAGATAATTACCAGGAAAATCTGGTTCGGGTTGCAGGTATTATTGCTGCACTGCAAGATGTTATTTTACTGAATCCCTGTGAGACCGAAAGCTACATCCGTCTGGCCCGGGAATATACTTACCTGTGGCAGGAGCCGAATTACCGGGAAAAATGGCTGCCGGCCGCGGACCGGGCCATGGAAAGCGCCGCTTTTTTTGTCGGTGAAAAAAATCCTCGCCAGCACGTGGAAATGGGACATTACTGGAATATGCGTGCCGGCCATCCCTGG
>NBLJ01000059.1 GCA_002084545.1 Desulfobacteraceae bacterium 4572_123
GGTGGTGCCGTCGGCAACAGCGCCGGCTGCATCCGTGGGTCCGTCCGTGCCGTCCGTGCCGCCGCTTAAGACAGTGATGTTTTCATGTCCTGCGATGTCCATGGCTGCGGCAAGGGCAAATTCCTGGTTCCTGCCGCCAAGTCCTCTGCCCTTGATGGTCACCGTGGTTTCCCCGCCAGAGAGGATGCACAGAGGCGGGGAGATGGGGTTGCCCGTTTTTACAGCCTCTCTGGCAATTGCACCATGGACTCTGGCTACATCCCGGGTTTCCCCTTCGATCATGGAAGAGAGGATCAGGGTGTGGTAGCCGAGATTTTTCGCTGCGGATTTTGCCGCATATACCGCATCTATATTCCGGCCGATAATCAGGTTGCGGGTTTTTTCAAAGGCAGGATCACCGATTTTCGGTGTTTCCGGGATCTGTCCGGAAAGACCTGCTTTTAAATGGACGACCACTGTCTCGGGCAGGTATTCCTCAATGCCGTATCCGGTGATGATATCCATACAGTCGGCAAAGGTGCTCGAATCAGGTACACAGGGGCCTGAGGCAATGACATCCAGGTCATCGCCCACCACATCGGACAGGATCAAAGAGACAAGTGTTGCCGGGCCGGCGGCTCTGGCCAGCATACCGCCCTTGATGTCCGACAGGTGTTTGCGGATGGTATTTATTTCGTGTATGGTGGCACCGCAGGCCAGCAGCACACCGGTGGTTTTCTGTTTGTCCGCAAGGCTCAGTCCCCGGGCCGGCAGGGGCATCAGGGCCGAGCCTCCACCGGAAATGAGGCAGATGACCAGATCATCGGTCCCGGCTGATCTGGTCAGATCTAAAATGGCCCGGGCACCTTTCTCGCCGTTTTTGTCGGGTACCGGATGGCCGGCCTCCACGATTTTAATACGGTGTAACTCGGCCAGGTGGCCGTATTTAACACTGATTACACCGCCTGAAATACGATCCCCAAGAATAGCCTCAATCTCTGCTGCCATGGCAGATCCGGCCTTTCCCCCACCCACAACAAGTATCTTTTTATATCGAGACAGGTCATAGACCTCACTGCCGATGGTCAGCAGGTTTCCTATGCGCCTGCAGTGCCTGGCGATGGCACTTCCCGGCGCCACGGCTTTGAGGCCCGCTTTAAAAATTTCAAGTGCATGGGCTTTGCGTGAATCAATCCCTTTTAAGCCGGTTTTCATTTACAGTAAATTTCCTTCAATTCTCCAGAATATGCTTCCAGGCAATATTTGTACAATGATTATAAGCCGGAAAATTTGAATCTGTCAATTCCAGATTGTCCGCTCCGGTGAATGCTGTCCGCCCCTGATTGGACCGGCGCTTTTCATGTTGACTCGATTGTGCCAATCTCTGTAAGATAAAAATCTCAGGTGAGAGCGACTTCAGGACTATCCGGAGTTAATCAGATAGCTTTTGATTTTGTTTAAAATTATGCCATGATCCCGCCGACAGTGTTTTGAAGGCTTTTTCCGATCCTGTGGGATCTGATACGCTTCAAAATGCAGCACACGGATCCCATGATGCCTGCATTTTGATTTGCGATATTACCCGGCCGGTGCCAAACGGCATTATTTTGCCTGCCCTGATCCGGGAATTGCTGAAAGCCGGAATTGCCGCCGAAAATATAACTGTTCTGGTGGCGACCGGTCTGCACCGGCCTAACGAAGGAAAGGAACTTGAGGAGTTGGTGGGGGACCGGTGGGTATTGGACAAGGTTCGTGTTGAAAATCATTTCGCTCAAAATGACGAAGATCATGTGAACCTGGGAAAGAGCCGCTGCGGGATACCGATTCGGCTCGACCGGCGGTTTGTCGATGCAGACCTGAAAATTGTCACAGGGCTTGTGGAACCTCACTTTATGGCCGGGTATTCCGGTGGCAGAAAAGTCATTACACCCGGAATCGCCCACAGGGAAACCATCGGTCGATTTCATACTGCACGATTTTTGGAACATACTCAAGCTGCCAACTGCGTCCTTGAGGGAAATCCGCTTCATGAGTTTCAACTCGAAATATTGGGAAAATTATCGCCGGTTCTCGCCATAAATACTGTTATCGATGACAAACGACGGCTTTCATATGTAAATTTTGGTGATATCCGCCAAAGCCATCTGGCGGCTGTGGATTATCTTGGGAAATACTCGGTCATTCCTGTTGAAGAGAAATTTCCAATTGTTTTAACAAGCGCCGGCGGGTATCCGCTTGATAAAACGTATTATCAGACCGTCAAGGGCATGGTCGGCGCCATGGATATTTTAAAACCCGGCGGGGATCTGATCATCGTATCCGAATGCTCCGAAGGCATGGGTTCTGCGGCCTATATCGATGCACAGCGACGGCTTGTCAGCCTTGGAGCGAAAGGTTTTATGGAAAGCCTCGGGCAGAAAATTACTGCTGATGTTGATGAGTGGCAAACCGAGATGCAGCTAAAGCCCATGCGGATCGGATTCATCCATCTGTTCAGCAGAGGGCTGTCAGATAAAGATCGGACTTTAACAGGCGTTGCCGGAGTTGATAATCTGAAAGAAACGATCCGGATATGTATGGGAAAAATGGAAAATAAAAAAATTGCAGTTATACCCGAAGGTCCCTATGTGATGCCTGTTTATAATTGTAAATAATGTTTTTTCAGACAGTTTTTAACCGGATTGGTGAGTTGGCGGAAATGGAAATTGAATGATGTAGAGGTATCTGGCAATATGTGCGAATTCGATCATAAGAGACAGGCCGTTTGGACAATAGGCCGGTAAAGGTGTATAAAGAAAATTGCCGTTTTGATAAAAGAAAAAGGATGTCATGGAAAAACTGTATGTTATATCTGCTGTAGGAAAAGATCAGCCAGGACTGGTGCATGCCGTCACACGTGCTTTGGGAGAGCTGCATATTAATATTGTCGATATTGAGGCCCGGTCTATTCGCGGGTATTTTTCACTGTTTTTTGTGGTTGACCTGGGCACATCCGGGTACAGTGAAGCAGAGATGATGAAAAACCTGGCCCCGGTGCAGGCCTATTTCAGCCTGGGTCTGCATGTGGAGTCTTATGATGAAGGGCGCCGCAAAATCAGCAAACAGATGATGCTGGTGACGGTTATGGGGGCGGACCGGCCGGGGATCGTCGCTGCGGTGTCCGGGATGTTTGCCCGGAATTCCGTAAACATCGAGGCTATAAAGATGATTGCCCGTGGCGAGTATATTGCCATGGAGATCTCGGTGGATATATCGGAACTTGAAGATCTTGGTGCTTTTCGCAAGGCTATGATGGATTTTTCAGATGAGACCGGACTTGATGTTTCACTGCGCGGCGACGACATCTTCCAGAAACCTAAACGAGTGGTGGTTTTTGACTGCGACAGTACCATCATCAAGGAAGAGGTCATCGATGAACTGGCCAAAATCGCAGGTGTGGAAAAGAGCGTCCGGAAGGTGACGGCCCGTGCCATGAACGGTGAAATCGATTTTGATCAGTCCATTAAAAAGCGCGTGAACCTGCTAAAGGGACTGACCACGGATCAGCTTGAGAAACTTACCCACACCATTCATCTGACACCGGGTGCTCAAGAGCTGATTTCCGCCCTGCGGTTTATGGGGTATAAGGTAGGTGTGATCTCCGGGGGGTTCTCCTTTTTTACCAACTATCTCAAAAAGCAGCTCAACCTCGATTATGTGTTTGCAAATGAACTGGAAATTGAAAGCGGTAAGACTACCGGAAGGATCAAGGGCGGTATTCTCGGGGCCGAGAGCAAGGCCGAAATTATCAATCAAATTGCAGAAAAAGAAAATATTTCGGTGGACCAGATCGTGGCCGTGGGGGATGGGGCAAACGATCGGTTTATGCTGCAAAAGGCAGGCCTGGCCATTGCTTTCAATCCCAAGGAGGTCCTCAAGGAGTTCAGCGATGGTATAATCACATCGGACGATATCTCCGGGCTTCTCTATTTTCTTGGAGCCCCGGATTCCCTTCTTAAAAAATTCAAGAACAACCGGAAAGAAAAAGTGCTCTGAAAAGCGGTGCGGCCATGCCCTGACCCGGCAAAGCCAGAACCGGATTGAATATTGAAAAATGAGAATATATCGTGTGGGCGGCTCGGTGCGGGACAAACTTTCAGGCCGCGATTATAAAGACAACGACTATGTGGTCTTTGGGGCGTCGGAGTCCGAATTCCTGCAGCGGTTTCCCGGGGCAAAAAAAGTGGGGAGCCGTGCCTGCGTGTATATTGTCAAAGGCGATGAATATACTCTGGCCGATACTGCCGACATCGAATCCGACCTTCTGCGGCGGGATCTCACCATCAATGCCATGGCAAGGGATGAAAAAGGCCGTTTGATTGCACATCCACTTGCGCTTTTTGACCTTGAAAACAAAATTCTGCGGCCTGTTTCCATTGAAAATTTTTTTCATGACCCGCTTCGGATTTTCCGGGCGGCACGGTTTGCCGCCTGCCTTCCTGATTTTACGATACATGACAGTTTGACCGAGGCAATGAAGCAGGTGGGAGAAAGGGGAGTGCTGGACAAAATCGCGGCCGAACGGGTGGGCAATGAAACCCTGCGGGCCTGCGCCGGTGATCGGCCCGGAAATTATCTGCGTCTTATTTCCAGGACAGCCTGCATGACTCCCTGGTTCAAGGAACTGGCGGATGGTGCCCGGATACCGGCCGGACCTGCGCCGTTTCACAATGAATCATTGCTCGATCATCTGGCCCGGGCCATGGATCGCATGAGTGGTTCGACCCTTGGGGTATGGATGGCCCTGTGCCATGATCTTGGCAAGACCGGAACAGACCCGGCCATGTTGCCTCGTCATCACAACCATGACCGGATTGGCCGGAAAACGGCCCTGGATCTGGGATGGCGACTTAAACTGCCCAGGCGTTTTACCGCTGCCGGGGCTGCCGCGGCCAGCCGGCATATGACCGCTGGTCATTATGACAACCTGCGTGTGAGTACTAAGGTCGATCTCCTTGTGCAGCTTGACAAACTTTCTCTTGTCGACGAGATGTTTACACTTGCAATGGCTGATCAGAAGACCGATTTCAGATCCCGGGCCAGGGCCGATCTTAAAATTCTGCTGGCCGTAAAACTGCCCCGAAAACATTGCGGGCAAGGGGCCCGGTCAGGTAAAATCCTGCATCAGTTGCGGTGTGAAGCGCTGGCGGGAAAGGGCGAAGGGAAACTGGAAATTGAATAGTGAATATTATGAAAAACCGCCTTGCCCCGGTTGCCGTGGAATTTCATTGCGATCAATTGTCTCCGGTCTTTACAAAGGTTTTCAGTATACGGCTTTTGGCATTTTTGTCCATATCATCCAGTGCAAAACAAAGGCCCGCCTCAAGCAGGGCTGATTTGTTTTCGATGGCAAGTCCTTCCAGTTTGAGTGTATGGAATTTGCGGTTAAACCGTTCGAGAATATCCACGGGAAGATAGAATCCGACCTTCTTTTTTTTAGATCCGGATATTTTCTTACTTTCTTCTATAGGAGCTTTCTTCGATGCTACTGTTCGAGATTCCGTCATCGGTCCCGTAGCGCTGCTCACGGGATCGAATGGATTGTCTTCAAGTAAATTCGGGGTTTTCTTTTTGTTTGATGCCATCGTCTTCAATCCTCCGAAGCAGTTTTTCATAATCGCGGGCTCCAATAGCCTTGCGGCTGTACTCGAAAATCGTCTTTCCCCTGGACGGTGCCTCGGAAAGACGGACGTTATAATGGATTGGCGAGCAGATCTGCTTGTTGAACAGTTTTTTCAGTTGTTTGAAGATATCGAAACTTTGACGGGTTCGTTTGTCGAACATTGTCGGCAGTATATAGTTGAGCTGCAGGTCTCCATTTAACCTCTGTGCCGACATCAGGTAACCGAAAAATGTTTTCAGACCTTCGAGGGCCGGCCCCTGCAGGGCCACGGGACAAAGAACCTCACGGGTGGTCATAAGGATATTCACGCTCAGTACATCCCATCCCGGGGCGCAGTCGAAAATCATATAATCGATACTTCCCTGTTTGGGGACAATGGATTTACGCAGTACGGTCTGGCGCACGTTCCCGGGCTGTTCACCCAGCCAGTTTTTCAGTTCCACAAGTTTGATTCCGCCGTCAAGTAGCCACAGGTTGTCGCGGCAAAGGCAAACCGCCTCGTTTCTGGCAACGGTTGCTCCCCTGCCGTCGTTTCCGGTGATAAATTCGTATAGCCCGTATTCGGGTTTGACACCCAGAAATTTCGCATCCTGTCCCTGGGTATCGCAGTCCACCAGCAATACGCGATTCCCCTGCATGGCCAGTCCGTGGGCAAGGTTTACGGCGGTGGTGGTCTTCCCCACGCCCCCCTTGGCCATGGCAATTGCAATTTTTCTCATTTATACGAACCCTCTTTTGATGATCTGTATCATATATGGGGTTGGCCCGTCCTTTGGATGGAATAGTCGGTCACGGAAAGGGTTTAATTTCCTGAAACCTCTTCATCCTGAAGTTTTGTGGGTATTTTGATAAAACGCGGACCCGGGTTATAGGGCAGGTCCCGGGAATCCATATCATCCTTGTCCTCTTTAGAGTGCGGATCGTCATGGCGGACCGCGGTCAGTTCATTAAGGACTTCCCTTATTTCCCGTGTACCCCTTTCAAAAACTTTTTTTACTGAAAAGTAGTCATATTCCACATCGCCCAGAGAGTAAACACCGCCTGTTTTTTTCAGGTAGGTCAGAACAATATCCTTGACCGAGTTCCAGCTATCCATGCGGGCCTGGTTGTCCAGTGATGTCAGCTTGTCCGGATTTTTAAGCTGCCTGGCCAGAAAGCGGGTTACAAATTTTTTCTTTAAAAAAGTCATCCATGTGAAAAAGATAACAAGGGCGGCTCCTCCGCCCGCACTTGCAAGAATGATCGGGTCCGGTATGCCCAGGTAAGTACTGATTCCAAATGTGGCTCCGGCACTCACGACCAGGCTTGATAATAGTCCCAGAAAAGCGAATTTGATGGCAAATTTTCGCCATTGCCTGCGGTAATTGAACAGGGCCTCGGTCATGTGCGTGAGGCGTTCTCCATGGGTCTCGATAAATGTCGCCAGGTTGTCGAGACGATGATGCGGGGCCTGGAGAATTGCCTTTTTCAGGTTTTCCTGCTGATTTTCAATAAGTTCCAGGTAGCGCATATCCTGCTTGGAACCGTTGGCCAAATGGCCTGCGGTTCGGGCCTTTGGTGAGTAGGTCAGATGGATAACGGGTATGTCCTTGCGGCCGGTGCTCTGGGACAGGTTCCAGCAAAGTGTGCCGTATACCTGCAGAAGATCGGTCAGTGATGCGCATTCATCAATGCGGTTGAGTACAAACAGGATGCGGTCTTCAAATGTATGGGCCGGCAGCGTATCCCTGATGCTGGTATAGGTCTCCCGAACGGTTCCGGCCTTGTGGGGATCAAACAGGATCAGGATTAAATCGGCAATGCGGGCCAGCTCGCCGACGGCATTCTGGTAGCTGTATCCTCTGTCCCTTTCAGTAATGCTGTCAAGCATACCCGGGGTGTCAATGAGGGCCAGATTTTGCAGAAACGGGGAGTTGACTTTTTTAAGGCGCAGGTGAGAGGCAAAACGCTGACCATATTTTTTCAGGCCTTCGAACGGATATTCAGGATCATTGAGCAGAAATTTTCCATCCCGCTCTTCCACTACATGCACGGTATCGGTGCCGTTTTCAGCATCGCCCCAGGTGATCACCGTGAAGGAGTCATCCGTGGGCGCCTGACCGGTGGCCTGGACCTCGCCGCCCAGCAGTTCGTTTATTAAAGTGGATTTTCCCGATGAGTAATTTCCCAGCATCAGCACCAGTGGACGCCATTTGATGTTGGTTTCAAGGGGGACGTCACTGTACCCGTAGCGCAAGGCCACCGGTGTAAAATATTTTTCTACCAGGCCTGAAAATTCAGCCCTCAGGGAATCAATATTATTTTCCTGATTCATTCAGTTCTCCCGTTTCATAAGCTTTTCAATACGTTGGCGCAGTGTTTCGGTAACAAACCGGATTTGTTCCGGACTGTGGGCCTGTATCGGAACCGGATCAAAGCAGATGGGGGCGCCGAAATTGATGGTCACCGGTACTCTTTTGATCCTGCTGGTCCAGCGGGGCATGAGTTCATAGGCACCACGGATTCCAACCGGAATAACTGGATGCCCGGAAGCCAGAATCAGGCGCATGGTCCCTTGTTTAAATTTCATCAGTTTATCATCCCAGTTGCGCTCGCCCTCCGGAAATACACCCATGATATGTTTATTTTGAAGAATACGCAAAGCATTTCTAACGGCCTGCACATCCGTGGTATAACGCCGGACCGGAAAGGAGCGCGCCAGTTTTAAAAACCAGCGCATCAGCGGGTTTGAATACTGCGAATTTTTGGCCATGAACCATATGTGGCGCCGCGGGTAGACCGATAAAATAACCGAATCAAGAAACGATGCATGGTTGGCCACCAGAATGGCCGGTCCCTCGGCGGGTACATGGTCAAGGCCCGTGACCCGAATCCGGAAAACAGATGTTATGATCAGCTTTAATACGACCCTGAGGATTGCAATGAATATTTTTGGTTCTTTTTTATACCATTGATGCTCAGGTACCCGGACAGGCCGCAGCGTTGCAGCCGGCATTGGTTTCAACCGGGAATTGGAAGCGAATTTTATCCGCGGGCAAAATTCAATTATACGTTCAGGCGCGTGATATTCGCTGACGGCCTTTTGAATGCAGTCTTCCCATTTTTTTCCCGATTCTTCCAGGAAATCAAAAAAGAAGACACCCTGTACAGGGCAGGCGATGATGACGGTATTGGATTCTATTGTAACGGCTCTTATGGATTTGAACAGGATGTTTTCTTTGATTTTGCCGCCTGAAAAAACAAACTGTTTTTTTTTCAGTAAAAGGGTTCCCTCATCCATGGCCCGGCGGTCGAAGCGGGTTGCAATGATGCCGGCCGGCCCCTTGAAAATCTCTTTGGCCGTCTCCTTGAACAACCGGACCCGGCGGCTGTTCAGAACAGTACCATCCAGGGCCCGCGGCAGTGGAAAATTGAGTACCCTGGCATACCAGTATGAAACGTGTTCGGCTTTTCCGTTGATTGAAAGTCTGGATCTGGAAAGCAGTTTCGCCGCGGTGCCGCAACCTGTGCACCGTCCATTTGAAAACCAGTCGAATATGCCGCAAACCGGGCATCTGTAAATCAGATCCGTAATCATAAAATAATGGTAAAAGTCAGTTTAATTAAAGGGCTTTTGCAACTGCCGGAATCAGCATTGATGTATCAAAACAGGTTGAATGTGTCAAAGTTAATGTGAAGGGAGGACACAAGAATGGGGAAATAGAAATGAGGAAAGAGGAAACAGGAAATAGGAAAGGGGACTGCCCTGTCATGGACAGATGCCCATGATGATGCCGGAATCATTCGGGGTGTTCACAGGAAGCCGGCGGATCTTTTTTACACCGGCCTGGTTGAGCATCTCTTTTATCTGGTGTTCTGAATAGGCCTGCCCGGATTGGGTCCCCAACAGCATGTTAAGGGCAAAGAGTGCAGGAAACAGGGGGCCGTCCATGGTATCGTTCAGGATAAAATCATGGACAATGATTATTCCGCCAGGCGTTAAGGCATTCACTGTTTTTTGAATGATCCGGTTGCAGTCGTCCATGCCTTCTCCGTGGAGAATGTGTGACAGCCAGGCCGCATCATATGAACCTGGAATTGATTCGTCCAAATAATTACCGTCTGCAAATTCAATGCGGTCTGCCATGTTGAACCGGGCAATGGTTTTTTCGGCAAAGGGCCGGGTAGCAGACAGATCATAAACCGTACCTGAAAGCATTGGATTGTGGCGGCAGAAATGGATGGCCCAGGTCCCGGGCCCGCCACCTAAATCCAGCAGATGTTTCCGGCCGGCAAGATCGATTTTCGGCACCATGTCAGGAGCCATGCCCATGGCCAGGGTAAACATGCCCATCAGGAAGTTTTCCCGTGCTTCTTCGCTGTGGTCTGAAATTCGACCCCTTATCGCTGATCCGGTTTTTACGGCCTGATCCAGTTTGGACCAGGATTCAACCAGGTTCTGGTGATGAAGAATCATATACCCGATATACCGGGGCATATCCTTGCGCAGAAACAGGGCGGCCTGAGGTGTGTTGGCCCAGGTGTCGCCGTCTTTAATCAGAAGTTCCATGGCGGTGAGGGCATTCAGGAGCATGGCCAGGGCCCTCGGGTCGGCATTGATTCTGTCGGCAATTTCCCGGCAGGTGCGTTTTTTTTCGCCCAGTACCGTAAACAGATCCAGTTTTACGCCGGCATGCAGGGTACAGGTTTTCCAGTAGGATCCGGATAGTTGAAGCAGTTCTCCGGGGTTCAGGTTCTCGGCACTCATGGTTTTGCTCCTGTTTTTGTTAAAATCGCCTTGGCAGGGATCAGCCCGGTGGCGCTGGCCGACACGATATTGCCGGCAACCCCGGGACCGTCACCGGCCACATACATGCCCTTGATGTCTGTTTCCAGGTCATTGGAAGTCTCTACCTGGGTGGCAAAAAACTTGATTTCCGGTGCATAAAGCAGGGTCTCGTCGTTATACACACCCGGAATCATGTAATTGAGTTTTTTCAGCCCCTCGATGAGATTGCTCAATATGCGTTCAGGCAGGGCCATGGCAATATCACCGCACACCACATCGGTCATGGTGGGCTTGATATAACCCTTTTTGATGCGGTTCCAGGTGCTGCGCCGGCCGCGCTTCAGATCGCCGAAACGCTGCAGGATCGGTTTGCCGCCGCCGATGATGGATGCCAGGCGTCCGATGGACTCGCCATAGGCCTGGTTGTCCGTCACCGGTTCGGTGAGCACCACTTTGGATAGAAACGCAAAGTTGGTGTTTTCCGATTTTTTGTTATGGTAGGCGTGCCCGTTGACACAGGCAAAGTCTTCGTAACTTTCAATGGCAACAAACCCACCCTGGTTGGTGCAGAACGTACGGGTTTGATCATCATATTTCTGGGTCTGGATAAAAAAGGTGGGGTCATAAATCACATTGCACAGATCCTGCATGATATCGTTGTGGACTTCCACCCGTACGCCTACTTCGATGCCGCGCTGGGTCAGCCCTATGTGATACTTCTGGGCCAGTCCGCTCACCCAGTTGGCGCCGACCCGCCCGGGGGCCAGGATGACCCGGTTGGAACCATAAAATCCCTTATGGGTGACCACCCCGGTAATAGACCCGTCTTCCACCCGAATATCCAGGACCTCTTCGGATGTGTGGATATCGACCCCCTTAGAGCGGATATAATCGGCCATCCCTGTGATATGATTCGGCAGGTAATCGGTGCCGAGATGTTTCTGGCGGATTATCAAAAGATCGATACCGTATCGTTTGGCCTCCTTGCGCAGTCGTGCCGCTTCTTTCATATCCGTTGGATAAACCGAGCCGTCCATTCCGAAATGATTAAATATCAGTTCGGTTTCATTAATCAGTTCGCGGGCCTCGGATGCCTGCATAAACTGGGTCAGGTCGGTTTTTCCCAGTTTATGGATATAATTCAGCTTTCCGTCGGAAAACAACCCGGCCCCGCCGACCCCGTTCAAGATGTTGCAGGGGGTGCATTTTTGACACTTTATTTTTTTTGTGATGGGACAATGGCGGTTTTTTGTGGATTTGCCCTTTTCAAGCATCAGGATTTTCAGGTCCGAGTTTTCACATAGATAATATGCGGAAAACAGTCCCGCAGGTCCCGCGCCGACGATAATTACATCATAGTGCTGGTTTGTCATGTTTCACCTTTATGAGGCCGTTTAATGTTACCTGTCGGCATCCTGATTAGATAAAATCAGCTGTGTTTTTAATGTAAATCTGTACATGGAAGACGCCAGAATGTTAAGTGAAAAATAAATTAAAAGCAAATGAAAACCGGCATGTCGGTTTTATCATCATGCGCTTGACCTCCATGTTTTAAAAAATAATCCTGTTTTTATATTTGATGGTAAATAAATATTGACAGGTATAATCGTTTTTGTTAGATCGCTTATCACGTTTCGGGGCTGTAGCTCAGCTGGGAGAGCGCATGACTGGCAGTCATGAGGCCAGGGGTTCGAGCCCCCTCAGCTCCACCAGAAAAAATCAAAACGGGGTGCCTGCACGCAGGCACCCCGTTTTTTTGTCGTGGTCCGAATTTTTCCACCCCTTTTATTGTGCAGCCAAATTATCTACAATATTTCATTATTTTATTCCCGTCGCATTGAGCCCCGGAACAGGGAAAAGAAAATACCCATGATGCATAGTATTGTGAAAATATTAAGGCTGATGCCCATGCTCTCCAGAAAACGGCCGTAATTAGCATCCGTGATAACCGTTTTTCCAATTATAATTGAAAACACAACGGTTACCATGGACATACTCATCATCTGTCCGATTAACCGCATGGTTGCCACTGTACCGGATGCCGTACCGTAGTACCTTTTCGATACAGACCCCATGATGGCATTCATGTTGGGTGAAGAAAAGAAGGCAAAACCGATGCCGAGCATGGCCAGTGTTCCAGCTATAAAACAGGGCGAGGAGGAAAAATCCAGCATTGTTAAAAAGATCAACCCAAGGGCGGTCAGGGCCATACCGCACGAAGCTATCATACGAGGTTCGATGCGGTCTGAAATTTTTCCTGCCACCGGTGAGAAGATTGCCATGCAGACAGGCTGGGCCACCAGGAGCATACCGGCCGCCTGCGGACTCATACCCTTGATATACTGAAGATAGAGGCTCATTAAAAAGGTGACGGCAAATGTCGCTGCGTAATGGATGAGTGCTGCAAAACTGGAAAATGCGAACAATTTGTTTTTGTTGAAGAGCCTGACCTCGAAAACCGGATGCGCCGTGCGGATTTCGTGCCTGACAAAGGCTGCCAGCAGTACAAAACCGGTAAAGATCAGGCAGGCTGCAACTCCATGCGGCAGCAGTGTTGCTCCATAAACCAGGAGGAGCAGCGCAACACAGTACAAAAGACTGCCTGTGATATCGAACGGTTCACCCGCGGCGTCGGCCCATTCGCCTTTCAGGTATTTTATTGTGATCCATATACTGAAGAGCCCGATGGCGGTGGAGACCATAAAGATACTGCGCCAGCCGAAATGCTGGGCCATGATTCCTCCGCCGAACGGGCCCACGGAAAGGCCTATGTACACGGCCGACACATAGATGCCGATGGCTTTTCCCCTCCGGTGAGGGGCAAACACGGATGTCAAAATCGCCATCCCCGTTGTCACGGTCATGGCGGCACCGCAGCCCTGGAATACCCGCAGGAAAATCAGGCTTTTTATTGATCCGGAAAAAATGGTCAGAAAAGTGGCCAGGGTGAAGAGGATCAGTCCTGAAACAAAAACTTTTTTTCGGCCGTGGATGTCGGCAAGCCGGCCCATGGGAACCAGGCATACCGCCGTGGCCAGGAGGTACGAGGTGGCGATCCAGCTTAACTCCACTGCATTGGCTTTAAAGTCTTTCTGGATGGCAGGCAGGGCCACGTTCACCGCCGACAGCATAAACGGCCCTAAAAAGGATGTGACAGTGGCCACCGTCAGTGCGGAACGTTCCATCTTCCGGTCTTCAATTGGTGTCATATAGTAACTATTTAAATCCAAGTTCCGTTCCTAAAATCATGGTGACAAAACGCTCTCCAAAGCTCTCTTTTGCAACCAATTTGCGGATACGTTCAAATGTCTCGGATTTATAACCCGCATTGTCGGCAGCTTTCATGGTATAATCATAGGCGTCCTGGATGTCCAGGCCGGTGATCTCGTAGCCATGGCCCTTGACCAGCCACCGAAGGGCCGCCATGCCGGCTTCAACGGCAAATTCAGGTTCGGTTTCAGCCAGGTCTCTGGCCGCCCGGGTGAGGGTCCTGGGATCGCAGGGGGTGCGATTGGCCAGTTCTATGGCTTCATTATAGAGCCCCACGGACTTGGCCGCGGCAAACCACTTGCCCTCGTCGTCCGGGGTGCCTGCGACAAGATCTTGCAAAATGTCCACAGGCTTTTTATTCGGATATTTTTTAACAATGGCGCGAAAGGTCGCAAGGTAGGTGGTTTTCTGATTGCCCGCCGCGGCATACCGGCTGTAGGCTTCTTCAGCCATGCCGCTTGTCAGCAGGATCTTTTCACAGGCTTCATCGATGATGGCATCCGGTTCATTCAGTCCCCTGGAGTCCTCGGCAAACCGGAGGGCTTCGGCCTTTTTACCCATGGCCATCAGTGCCTTCACGCCCCATTTCCGCTCAGGCCAGTACTTGTAGGGTGCGCCCTTGAGCAGTTCAACGAGTTCACCATTTCGTCCAGCTCTGAGCAACGAGCTCAGGCAGGCCGACGTCCCCTTGAAATACATGCCCGGTTTCTGGTTTGGACGCCATGTCATCCGTAATATATCGATAAATTCGTCGGCCCAGTGCGATGCACGTTCGGGGGTGACGCACAGCTCGCCCCAATGATCGGGAAGCAGTTCGATATACGGGATATCATCTTTTTCCACCGCCAGCCAGAGACGTTCCAGCCATTTGTCACGGAGTTTGTCTTTGGCCGGTGCCGAGACCGCCAGCCATATGCATTTCGTCTGAAACGGGCGGGAAATGTCCATTTATGTTTGGT
>NBLJ01000060.1 GCA_002084545.1 Desulfobacteraceae bacterium 4572_123
AACGTAACGATCATGGCTGAATTGATAACGCCGATAGCCATGGAAAAGGAACTCAGGTTTGCAATCCGGGAAGGCGGTCGTACCGTGGGCGCCGGAGTTGTAAGTGAGATAATCGAGTAAAAAGTGAGAATGATATCATGCTGATGAATTCAAAGATCAGGATCAGGCTTAAGGCTTATGATTACAAGCTTCTTGATCAAAGTGCGGTAGATATATCCGATACTGCCAAAAAAACAGGCGCCAAGGTTGTCGGGCCGATTCCGCTTCCCACCCGGATTAATAAGTACTGTGTGCTGCGTTCGCCTCATATTGATAAAAAGTCGAGGGAACAATTTGAGATAAGAACGCATAAAAGGATGCTGGATATTCTGGAACCAACTCAGCAGACTGTCGACGCACTGATGAAGCTGGATCTTTCTCCGGGAGTTGATGTCGAAATTAAATTGTAATTTTGGGAAAAGTGTAGCTATGAATAGAGGACTGATTGGAAAAAAATTGGGGATGATGAACCTGTTTTCCCCGGAAGGCAACATAATCCCGGTAACCGTTGTTCAGGCGGGACCATGTATTGTTACGCAGGTCAAAACCATGGACACGGATGGATATAATGCAATCCAGCTTGGATTCGGAGAAAGAAAGAAAACTTCGATTAACAAGCCGTTGCAGGGCCATTATAAAAAGAGTGGCGGAACGCCTTATGAATTACTCAGGGAGTTCAAGGTGAATGATCCTGAAAAATACGAAACGGGGCAGAATATAACCGTGGATATGTTCAGCGCCGGAGAACTGGTCGATGTTTCGGGAAGATCAAAGGGAAGAGGATTTTCCGGGGTGATGAAGCGGCACGGGTTTGCCGGTGGGAGAAAAACTCACGGCAGCAAAAGTCATAGAATTCCCGGATCGATTGGCTGCAGCGCCTGGCCGGCGAAGGTGATAAAAGGCAAAAAAATGCCGGGTCGGTACGGTTTTGAGCTTAAAACAACCAAAAACCTTACGATTATTGATATCCGCACCGAAGAGAATCTGGTTTTTTTGAAGGGAGCGGTGCCCGGAAGCAGAAACTCGATGGTTACGCTTCAAAAAAAGAATATTCCGGGCAGTAAATAAATGAGAACGGCTCAATTGGTTACTGTTAGTTTTATTTCAAAAATAAACATATATTAGACGGGTAGATTATGGCTGTCATAGATGTCTTGAATATAAAAGGTGAAAAAGTATCGGAAGTCGAGCTTGCCGATACCATTTTCAATATCCCTGTAAAGACAAGTGTATTGCATGAAGTCGTTACCATGCAGCTTGCCAAAAAACGATCAGGAACCGCTTCCGTCAAGCATAGAAGTGATATAACCGGTAGTGGAAAGAAGCTTTTTCGTCAGAAAGGTACCGGTCGCGCCAGAAGAGGAGATGTCAAATCTCCACTGCTGCGAGGCGGCGGGAGTGTTTTTGGGCCCGATCCAAGATCCTATGCCTACAAGATTCCTAAAAAAGTCAAAAAACTGGCGTTAAAGATGGCCTTGAGCAGCAAACTTGATCTTAACGAAATTGTTGTACTGAATGAATTTGAGCTTGAGCGGATCAAAACAAAAGATGTAACTGAAACGCTGAATGCCCTCGGTTTAAAAAAGGCACTGATTGTTACGGAGAAAGAGAACGAAAAACTTGAAATTTCTTCAAGAAACATTCCCGGTATAAAGGTGCTGCGATCCGCCGGACTCAATGTTTATGATATATTGAAATATGATAAATTGATTCTGATCAAACCTTCCATAACGGAAATTGAAGGGAGGCTATCTGTATGATTCAATATGAAATTATAAAACGGCCTTTAATTACTGAAAAGACAACTATTCAAAAAGAAGAACATAACAAATTTACGTTCGAAGTCGATGGCAGCGCAAACAGAGTTGAAATTAAACGAGCCGTTGAAAAAATATTCAATGTCAGAGTCGCAAGCGTCCGAACCATGCAGGTACAGGGCAAGGTAAAAAGGCGTGGACGGATTCTTGGGAAACGGAAAAATTGGAAAAAAGCGATTGTAACATTGATGGCGGGCGAACGAATCGAATTTTTTGAAGGTGTTTAAAGCTAGGAGTTTAAAATGGCAGTAAAGAGAGTAAAACCAACATCTCCGGGACGACGATTCCAGATGTTCTCAAGTTTCGAAGAGATAACAACTTCGAATCCTGAAAAAAATCTGCTTAAAATAATCAAGAAAAACGGCGGGCGAAATGCCAATGGAAGAATAACATGCCGACATCGTGGAGGCGGTCATAAACGTTTCTACCGTATTATAGATTTTAAAAGAAACAAAACCGGAATACCCGCCAAGGTAGCATCGATAGAGTATGACCCTAATCGTAGTGCCCGAATTGCTTTGCTGCACTACGCTGATGGTGAAAAGCGATACATTCTGGCGCCACTCAATCTTTCTGTCGGTGATACGGTATTGTCAGGTCCGGATGCCGATATAAAACCCGGCAATGCCATGCCGCTTGGTAATATCCCTTTGGGAACGCATATCCACAATATTGAACTTCGTCTGGGTAAGGGCGGGCAAATTGTCAGAAGCGCCGGAACCTTTGCTCAACTGATGGCCAAAGAAGATAAGTATGCTCTTGTCAAGCTTCCTTCTGGGGAGGTCCGGATGGTCCTGATAAAATGCATGGCTACCATTGGACAAATTGGGAACACGGAACATGACAGCATTGATCTTGGGAAAGCTGGAAGAACAAGATATCTTGGAAGGCGGCCACGGGTTCGCGGAGTCGCGATGAATCCTGTAGATCACCCGATGGGCGGCGGGGAGGGACGCTCCTCAGGTGGGCGTCATCCATGCAGCCCCTGGGGGATGCCGACCAAGGGATACCGAACACGAAAAAACAAAAGAACCGACCGCTTCATAATTAAGAGACGTACAAAGAAATAAATATCTGCCCAGTTGCATCAGCTTAAATTTAGAGCAGATAATCAGAATATACTTGCAGGAGAGAATATGCCACGATCGTTAAAAAAAGGCCCATATATTGAGCCTAAATTATTGAATAAAGTGTTGGCGGTTCAGGAGAATCGAAGCGTTATAAACTCGGTGAGTTCTCGCCGACGCGGACTTTTTATGGACACGCGGGTGACAAAAAAACGAAATTGAAGCAGTAAGATTGGAGAAAAGAGGATGTCTGACTTGCAGGTGAAAGCAGTTGCGAGATATGTTCGCATCTCGCCGCAGAAAGTCCGCAAAATTATCGGTGCAGTGAAGGGGAAGTCGGCCGAGGCGGGTTTGAATGCGCTGAAATTCATGCCGCAGAAAGCGGCTGAAATAGTTGAGAAGGTCGTCAGGTCAGCGGTTGCTAATTCTGAGCAACACCCTGATATTGATGTAGATTCTCTATTGATCAGCAATATAATCGTGGATCAGGGGCCGACTGCCAAGCGTTTTCGGGCAAGAGCACGAGGGCGTGGCGCGCGTATTTTGAAAAAAACCAGCCATATCACGGTAATTTTAACTGAAGATTCGGCGGAGTAAAGAGGAGGTAAGAGCTTGGGCCAGAAAGTTAATCCTATTGGATTGCGATTAGGAATTGTAAAAACATGGGAATCCCGGTGGTATGCCGGAAAAAATTATCCCGATTACATCCTCGAAGATTTCAAAATAAGAAAATTTCTGAAGAAAAAAATATTTCATGCCGGTATCTCCAAGATAGAAATCGAACGTTCGGCAAAAAGGATAAGGCTTCGGATATTTACGGCCCGACCTGGAATTGTGATCGGTAAAAAGGGATCCGAGATTGAAAAACTCAAAAAAGAGATTCAAAAACAGGTTTCCCGGGATGTAATGATCGATATCCAGGAAGTTCGAAAACCTGAACTGGATGCTCAACTGATTGCAGAAAATGTTGCACTTCAGATCGAAAGACGGGTCGCTTTCAGACGGGCAATGAAAAGAGGCGTATCGTCGGCTATGAGATTCGGGGCCAAGGGCGTGAAAATAATTTGCGCGGGAAGGCTGGGAGGCGCCGAAATGGCCAGAAGAGAATGGTATCGCGAGGGCAGAGTACCGCTGCATACTCTGAGAGCGGACATTGATTACGGATTCATCGAGGCTAAAACAACATATGGTATCATCGGTGTGAAGGTCTTTGTTTTTAACGGCGAAATATTAAAAAAAGATGCAGTCGCTTCAAGCGTCAAGTAGCAAGGAGATAAAGACATGCTTAGCCCTAAGAAAGTAAAGTATCGCAAGAGACAGAAAGGCAGAATGAAAGGGGCTGCTCATCGGGGAAATACTTTAAGCTTCGGGGAATTCGGTCTGCAGGCGATCGAATGCGGTACACTTAGTTCCAAACAGATAGAAGCCGCCCGAATTGCAATGACCCGACATGTAAAAAGGGGCGGAAAATTATGGATCAGGATTTTTCCCGATAAGTCTTTTACTAAAAAACCTGCCGAAGTAAGAATGGGTAAGGGAAAAGGTGCTCCAGAAGGATGGATCGCCGTAATCCGCCCGGGCAGGGTTCTGTATGAAATGGAGGGAGTCTCCAGGGAAATGGCCCAAGAAGCACTCCGGCTTGCTTCACATAAACTTTCAGTCAAGACTCGATTTGTGGAGAGGGGTGAATTATAATGAAAGTAGCGGAAATCAGAGAGTTAAGCCTCGAAGAAAGGCTTAGTAAACTCGATGATCTTAGAGAAGAAATGTTTAACCTGCGTTTTCAGCATGAGATCGGTCAGCTCGAAAATCCAAAGAAAATGATGCAGACCAAGGCTGATATAGCCAGGATAAAAACTGTGATAAGAGAGTTGGAATTAACTGGAAGCACGGATAAAGAGTAGCTTAAGCCATGGAAAAAAATATTAAGAAAAAGAGACAGTTAACTGGCTACGTGGTAAGCGACAAGATGGACAAGACGATAATCGTCAACGTCGAGAGGTTGGTCAAACATCAATTGTACAAAAAGTATATTCGGAGAACTACAAGGTTCGCGGCCCATGATGAAACCAACAGTTGCAAACCCGGAGATAAAGTTTTGATTACAGAGTCAAGACCACTTAGCAGAACCAAAAGATGGCGGGTTAGCCAAATAGTCGAAAAAGCGGTCTGATTGTAAAGGAATGAAAAAATGATTCAGGCAGAATCCAGACTAACGGTTGCAGATAATTCCGGCGCCAAGGAAGTCTATTGCATCAAGGTGCTTGGCGGATCTAGAAGAAGATATGCCGGCATCGGGGATATTATCGTGGTATCAATTAAGGAAGCAATCCCGAATGCTAAAGTAAAGAAGGGAGACGTCCTTAAGGCTGTCGTAGTCAGAACTAAAAAAGAAATAAGGCGGCGGGACGGATCTTATATAAGATTCGACGAAAATTCTGCGGTGTTAATCGGTGCAAACCAGGAACCTGTCGGCACCCGCATATTCGGACCGGTAGCAAGAGAACTCAGGGGAAAGAGATTTATGAAAATAATCTCCCTGGCTCCGGAAGTTCTATGAAAATCAGCGTTCCTTAAAGGATTTGATTTATGATCAGGAATACATGCGCTATAAAAAAAGATGATAAAGTTAAAATTATTACCGGTAAGGATAATGGCAAAATCGGTAAAGTTTTAAAGGTATTTAAAAGTAAAAACAGAATTCTCGTAGAGAATATTAATATCGTCAAAAAGCATACCAAACCTAACGCTCAGACAAGGCAGGGTGGCATTGTTGAAACCGAGGCTCCAATTAATTGCTCCAACGCGATGTTGATGTGCAATAAATGCATTAAACCCGCGCGTGTTAAAATGCAGCGTCTGGACGATGGAAAAAAAGTCCGGGTATGCAGAAAATGCAATGAAATTATAGATGCCTAAACTATAAGCTGTGTGCGTTATGAGGAGTAGAATGACTCAGTTAAAAGATTATTATGATAAAAATATTGTTCCAAAGCTTTTTGAAAAATTCGAGTATACAAATCCCATGCAGGTTCCAAAAATTGATAAAATCGTTTTAAATATGGGACTTGGAGAAGCTATTCATAATATCAAAATGTTGGACTCAGCCGCTGAAGAGCTTAAAATATTAGCCGGGCAGAATCCGGTGATTACTCGAGCTAAAAAATCAATTGCAGCCTTTAAACTAAGGGCCGGAATGCCAATTGGATGTATGGTTACCCTACGGCACACTCGAATGTACGATTTTATGAACAAGCTTGTAAATATCGCACTTCCAAGGGTACGAGATTTCCGGGGGATTTCAGGCAAGGCCTTTGATCACAACGGGAATTACTCCCTGGGAATAAAAGAGCATATCATTTTTCCTGAAATTGATTATGACAAGATTGATAAGATTAAGGGGCTTAATATTACCATCGTTACGACCGCCAGGACTGACGAAGAGGGAAAAGAACTCCTCAAGCTTATGGGAATGCCATTTAATAATTAAAGCGTGAAAAGCTACGAAGACGTCAAAATACAAGGAGGATGCTTTGGCTAAAAAGTCTCTTAGAGCAAAAGCATTAAGTAAAGCAAAATTTAAGGTGCGGGAATACAATAGATGTCCGATGTGCGGCAGGCCTAGAGCATTTATGAGGAAATTCGGAATATGCCGCATCTGTTTTCGTGATCTTGCCTCGCATGGCAAATTACCTGGTGTGGTCAAATCCAGTTGGTAATTTTAAAGATTTGATAAAGGCCGTGTCCATCTAAAAGATACTTAAAAAAGACTGTATCGTAACGGAGAGAAAAATGGTAATGAGCGACCCTATTGCCGATATGCTGACAAGGATCAGAAACGGCGGGAAAGCGAAATTAGACAGTGTTGAGATGCCCGGATCAACAATCAAAATCGAACTGGCGAAAGTACTTAAAAAGCAAGGGTATATTAAAAACTTTAAGTTCGTCAAGGATGACAAGCAGGGCATTTTGCGGGTTTACTTGAAGTATGACGCAAACAAAAGTCATGCCATCTATAAACTGGATCGTATCAGCAAGCCCAGCCGAAGGGTTTACGTCAGGCACAAGGACGTCAAGCCGGTATTCAGCGGCATGGGAGTTGCGATATTATCAACGTCCAGGGGAATATTGACAGACAAGGAAGCCCGGCTGCAGAAAGTAGGCGGAGAAGTTCTTTGTAATATCTGGTAGCCAAGGGGTGCAAGCAATGTCTCGAGTAGGCAAAAAAGTGATTCCGATTCCGGAAAAGGTAAAAATATTATACAAGGACAGGCTGATCACGGTTCAGGGTGAAAAAGGTAAGCTTTCAAGAACAATACATCCGGCCGTTGAACTGGAGATTGACGAAAAAACCATAAAAGTGGTTGTTATTGGTAAACAAAAAGACTCCAGTGCTATACAGGGCTTGACCAGATCTCTGGTTGCCAACATGATAACCGGAATTGACAAGGGATTCGAGCGGGTATTGAAAATTAACGGTATCGGATACCGGGCTGATGTGCAGGGTAAAAATATCGTATTTAACATAGGGTATTCAAATCCGGTCAATTTCGCGATTCCCGAGGGTTTATCTGTGAGCATAGATAAAAATAACGTCATCAGGCTTACCGGAATAGACAAGGAAAAACTTGGAGTTGCGGCTGCATCCATTCGAAGCCTCAGACCGCCGGAGCCATATAAGGGCAAAGGTATTAAATACGCTGAAGAATATATTATGCGTAAAGCCGGAAAAACAGGAACCAAATAATTTTCGTACAGATATTGCGTCCGCGCGGTTCACATTGCAAAATTTGACTATTGCAATATGGGTAATCGGACTCAATTTTAAGGGGAATAAAAATGGGCTCTTTGGATTTTAGAAAGAAAGCACGTTTAAAAAGAAAAAGAAGAATAAGAAAAGCCCTGTCAGGGACGAATGAACGACCCAGGCTGACCGTCTTTCGCAGCGCCAGGCATATTTACGCGCAGATCATCAATGACGTCAACGGTCAAACCGTTGTAAGCGCTTCCAGTATGGAAAAAGCGGTAAAGGCTCAAGATCGGTTCGAAAGCAAGGTCAAAGCAGCCGATTATATTGGAAAACTCATTGGAGAACGTGCCATTGAAAAAGGCATTAAAAAAGTTGTTTTTGACCGCAACGGATATATGTATCACGGTCGGGTCAAAGCAGTATCAGACGGTGCACGAGAAGCCGGGCTGGAGTTTTAGTCAAATATTCGAAATGAAGGAGGCAGGCCCTTGTTCAAGAAAGACATTGATGACAATCAGTTTATAGATAAAGTAGTACACATAAACCGTGTGGCCAAGGTCGTAAAAGGCGGGCGAAGGTTCAGTTTCAGTGCTGTTGTCGTCGTTGGCGACGGTGAAGGAAGTGTCGGCTGGGGCCTGGGTAAAGCCGGTGAAGTGCCCGAAGCAATTCGCAAGGGTGTGGAGAAAGCCAGGAAAAATATGTGCAAGGTGCCTTTGACCGAAGATGGAACTATTCCTTTTCAGGTGATCGGCAAATATGGCGCCGGGCGGGTTCTGCTGAAACCCGCTTCAAAAGGAACTGGTGTTATTGCCGGCGGAGCTGTTCGGGCAGTACTGGAGGCTGTTGGGGTTCAGGATATTTTGACGAAATGCATGCGGTCAAACAATCCTCATAATGTGGTGAAAGCTACGATAACCGGACTTAAACAGCTTCAGAGCAGAGAGCAGGTCGCCAAGCGGCGTGGCATTCTGTTAGAAGATTTATAATTGATAAGGGAATTATAAATGCCTGGAATATTAGAAATAACTTTGGTTAAAAGTATGATCGGAAGGCCTGAGAAGCATCGCAAAGTCTTGCGGGGCCTCGGGTTGACAAAGGTAAACAGGACCGTAAAGCTGGAAAATACACCGGCTGTCCGCGGAATGGTACAAAATGTTTCACACCTGGTGAAAGCCAAGGAGATTATTGATGAAGCTAAATGAACTGTCACCGGCAAAAGGTTCCCGCAGTGCGCGTAAAAGACTTGGACGCGGCGTTGGTTCGGGAAGTGGAAAAACCGCAGGCCGGGGAACCAAAGGGCATAACAGCCGGTCCGGCGGAGGTGTAAGGCCCGGATTCGAGGGGGGGCAGATGCCCATCCACAGGCGGCTTCCCAAAAGAGGTTTTACCAATATTTTCAAAAAGAAAATGGCGGTTTTAAATATATGCGATTTGAATCGATTCGAAAGTGGAAGTGTGGTTGACGAGGCTGCTACTGTCAGAATCGGACTGGTCAAGGGTAAACGAGACGGAATAAAGCTGCTTGGCAATGGTGATATCGAATATCCTCTCACCATTCGTTTAAACGCTGTCAGCAACAGTGCCCGGGCCAAGATAGAAGCAGCCGGCGGCATTGTAGAGGACATATAGTATGATAGGCAGCGGGTTCCAGAATATATTTAAAATACCCGAGTTGAAGAAACGCGTACTCTACACTTTTGCCATGTTGGCGGTATATCGTGTAGGGGTACATGTGCCGACTCCCGGCATAGACTCGATCGCCCTGGCGTCCTTTTTTGCCAAGGCCAAGGGCACTTTGCTTGGACTGTTTGATATGTTTTCAGGCGGCGCACTTGAAAGATTGTCGGTTTTTGCCCTTGGAATCATGCCTTACATCAGTGCTTCGATTATTATTCAGCTTTTGACCGTTGTGATTCCACATCTGGAACGTCTTTCAAAAGAAGGCGATCAGGGACGAAAAAAAATTACTCAGTATACTCGCTACGGAACCGTGGTTCTGAGTATCATTCAGGGGTTTGGAATCAGTATCGGCCTTGAGAGTATGACGTCACCCGGCGGTGCGGCAGTAGTAATCCATCCCGGCTGGGGATTCAGGCTTATGACCGTTTTGACGCTTACCGCCGGAACGGCATTTATCATGTGGCTTGGTGAACAAATTACCGAGCGGGGTATCGGCAATGGTATATCTCTGATTATTTTTGCCGGTATTGTAGCCAGGATGCCTACTGCAATCGGAAATACTTTCCGGCTGCTCTCCACCGGTGAAATGGGTATCTTTTTAATTCTTGTTCTGCTTGCATTTATGGTTGGCGTTATAGCATTTATTGTTTATGTTGAGCAGGGTCAAAGGAGGATACCGGTTCAGTATGCCAAAAGAGTTGTCGGCAGGAAGATGTATGGCGGTCAAAGTACCCATCTGCCCTTGAAAATCAATACATCAGGGGTTATTCCGCCAATTTTCGCATCCTCTATCATCATGTTTCCAGCGACCCTGGCAAGTTTTATTAAAATACCATGGATGCAGCAGGCGGCTGCCTCAATGCGCCCGGGTAGTCTGATATACGAATTATGTTATATAGGATTTATATTTTTCTTCTGTTATTTTTATACTGCGGTTACCTTCAACCCGGAGGATGTCGCCGATAATATGAAAAAAAATGGAGGATACATTCCCGGGATCAGGCCAGGGAAACGCACGGCTGAGTATATAGACAAGGTACTTACCAGAATTACTCTCGGCGGGGCCATATATGTATCCGCAGTATGCGTGCTGCCATCGATACTTATTACCAAGTTGAATATTCCATTTTATTTCGGTGGTACCGCGCTGTTAATCGTGGTGGGTGTCGCTATTGACACGGTATCACAAATTGAATCGCATATGCTGACACGCCATTATGAGGGTTTCCTCAAAAAAGGCGTAAAAGGCAGAGGGCGATGATAAAAGAATTATAAAACTAGATGAAATCAGGGGCGAAGGGGGCCTCACAAATGCCGAAGGAGGAAGCTATAAAGGTGCAGGGAATTGTAACCGAAACTCTGCCGAATGCAATGTTCAAGGTTGAGCTGGAAAACAAACATCAGATTCTGGCCCATATATCCGGGAAGATGAGAATGCATTTTATAAAAATTTTACCTGGAGATACTGTTGCAGTTGAGCTTTCACCTTACGATTTGACCAGGGGCAGGATCACTTACAGATCAAAATAAAGAGTAAGCTCAGGCCCGGGAAATATGGATTTGCAGGGCCGATTAATTTGAAAGACGGGTTTGCTTTCGTTAAACAAGGAGCGGTACATATGAAGGTCAGGGCATCTGTAAAAAAAATATGCAGTAAATGCAAAATTATCCGCAGAAAGGGTGTTGTCAGAGTTATCTGCGAAAACAAAAGACATAAACAGCGTCAGGGATAGGAGGATAGGCTTTGGCAAGAATTGCGGGCGTAGATTTACCAAGACGTAAGCGGGTTGAGATCGGCTTGACATATATATATGGCATAGGTCATACAACTTCCAAGCGAATACTTACTCAACTCCAGATCGATCTGGATAAAAAAACAGATGATTTGACCGAGAACGAAGTAAACAGTATCAGAAAAGTTATAGATAGCGAGTGCAAGGTAGAGGGAGAACTTCGAACAGAAGTCTCGATGAATATTAAGCGTCTCATGGACTTAGGAGCTTACCGTGGCTTAAGACATCGAAAATCTCTTCCGGTTCGCGGGCAGCGTACCAGTACGAATGCCAGAACAAGGAAAGGGCCGCGCAGATCAGCTGTTAAGAAAAAGGGCGGCATTAAAAAGAAGTAGCACTCAAAAGCCGTAACAGATAAATGTGCATCAGTTGTTTTTTATGCCGTTTATAATCGTCGAATATAACCCAAAAAGTTTGAATGGAATCGTCAAATGCCGAGAAAAACGCGAACAAAGAAAAAGGAAAAGAAGAATATTCCAAACGGGGTTGTGCATATCCAGTCAACCTTTAATAATACAATCGTTACAATTACAGACCCGGCCGGCAATGTTGTAGCATGGTCGAGTTCAGGTGTTCAGGGATTCAAGGGATCCAGAAAAAGCACTCCCTTTGCTTCACAGCTTGCGGCCGAAGATGCTGCCAAAAAAGCAATGGAACACGGTATGCGCAATGTAGAAGTATACGTCAAGGGCCCCGGGGCCGGTCGTGAATCCGCCCTGCGATCTTTGCAGGGGGTCGGATTTAATGTTTCATTGATAAAGGATGTAACCCCAATTCCGCATAATGGCTGCCGTCCGCCCAAGAGACGCCGGGTATAGTCTATTTTAAAATTCGTTTTGTAAGATATGCGGGCGAACGGGACCTGCATCAGTAAGATCATCGGTCAAAAAAGAAATGGCTGAAGATTCAAGGAGGAACAAGTGGCACGATACAGAGGTTCAGTATGTCGGTTATGCCGACGCGAAAATATGAAGCTGTTTCTTAAAGGAGACCGATGCTATTCCGATAAATGTGCTTTTGAGCGCCGCAGCTATGCACCGGGACAACACGGGCAGAGCCGGCGTAGAAAACCTTCGGATTACGGTATTCAGCTTCGGGAAAAGCAAAAGGTCAAAAGAATGTACGAGCTTTCGGAAAAACAGTTCAGACTTACTTTTTCGAAAGCGGATCGGCAGCAGGGTATTACAGGAACGAACCTGCTGATTTCGCTTGAAAGAAGGCTTGACAACACTGTTTACCGTATAGGATTCGTAAATTCACGCAGCCAGGGAAGACAGCTTGTAAAACATAATCATTTCTTGGTAAACGGCAGGAAAGTAAATATTCCGTCCTATTTGATCAAGATTGGCGATGTTATCGAAGTACGGGAAAAAAGCCGTAAAATACAAGCCATAGTAGATTCCATGGACGCGGTTGTTCGGCGAGGTGTCCCGCAGTGGATCGAATTCGAAAAAGAAAATATGAAGGGGCTTGTCAAAAGCTTTCCGGTACGGGAAGATCTTACAATGCCGATTCAGGAACAGCTGATTGTAGAGCTTTATTCAAAATAACATGCGGTAATGAGAGTTGAGAATACAGATCAGGCATCTGAAGGAACCTTAACTCAAATCATCTGGAGATGAAATAATGCCATCAAACGAACTAACATATATAAACTGGCGGGAAATGATCAAGCCGGAGAAAGTTCAGTTGACTAGTAGTTCCACTTACGGCAAATTTGTCTGTGAACCGCTTGAAAGAGGATTTGGTATAACCATCGGGAATTCCCTGAGACGAATCATTTTGTCTTCGCTGCACGGGGCCGCCATCGTAGCGGTTAAGTTTGAAATGGTTATGCACGAGTTCAGCAGCATTCCCGGGGTGTTTGAAGATGTTTCCGAAATTATCCTCAACCTGAAACAAGTTAGAATGAAAAATGACGATACAAAGACGAGAACGCTTTCTATCGATGCAACAGGAGCGGGAGAAGTAACTGCTGGAGATATAATAAGTAGTGATGGCAAAGTTGAAATACTAAATAAAGACCAACACATAGCAACGCTCACCGACAAGGGTGAACTTAAAATGACGATGACTGTGAAGGTTGGTAAAGGGTATTCACTGTCAGAAGCAAACAAGGATGAGGACGCAGTAGTTGGAACAATACCCATTGATGCTGTTTTTTCTCCCATAAAGAAAGTCAATTATGTCGTCGGCAATGCCCGGGTCGGGCAGAGAACAGACTATGACAAGTTGACCCTCGAAGTATGGACAGACGGAAGCGTGCTCCCAGAGGATGCAGTTGCCTATGCCGCAAAAATTTTAAAAGAACAGATGTCCATATTTATTAATTTTGATGAAAAAATGGAACCTGAACCAGTTTCTAAAGAAGATGAAACGGAAACTCCGAAGTTCAATGAAAATCTTTATCGAAGCGTTGAAGAACTTGAGCTTTCCGTGCGCAGCGCCAATTGCCTCAAGAATGCCGATATCCTCAAGATCTATCAACTAGTGCAGAAATCAGAAGCGGAAATGCTGAAAACGAAAAATTTTGGAAGAAAATCCTTGAACGAAATAAAGGACGTTTTGAGTGAAATGGGCCTTTCTCTCGGTATGAAACTTGAAGGATTTGTGCCCCCTGAAGACGAAAGTGCCGAGGAAGGAGAATAACTGATCCTATGAGACACCACAAAGCCGGAGTAAAACTAAACAGAACGACTAGTCATAGAAACGCCATGTTCAGAAACATGGTTACTTCTTTATTTAAGTACGAAAAAATCAAGACTACCGATGTAAAAGCTAAGGAATTGAGGCGCTGGGCAGATCATTTGATTACACTTGCAAAAAAAGGGGATCTGCACGCCAGACGCCAGGCCCTTGCTATTGTAAGGGAAAAGGAAGTCGTCTATAAACTGTTCGATGAAGCCCAGAAACGCTATGGTAAAATTTCGGGTGGATATACTCGCATTGTCAAAATCGGAAGACGTCCCGGCGATGCGGCCCCTGTTTCGATGATAGAACTTGTAGCCCTGGAAGAAGGCAAAAAGAAAAAAGCTAAAAAAAATGTGAAGAAACAGGAAGAGAAAAAGCAGATTGCCGCGGACAAAGAGGTTGAGGCTGAAAAGAAAGAAGAAAAGCCGATTGATGCCGCTGTTGCAGAGCCCGACCTAAAAGCTGCAGAAGTTAAAGCACCTGAAAGCGATACCGATACCAAAGAACCGGCGGCAGATGAAGTTGCTGCTGTTGAAGAAGCAAAAGATGGTTCCGAGGCCGAAAAATAACCGGTTATTCAAAAATCTGATCTATAAAGGCCTCGCTTTATTTAAAGCGGGGCTTTTTTTTATTTTGATGTCAATATGAAAAAACAAGTAAAATTTGCCTGCCCCCTGGATTGCTTTGATGCCTGTTCATTGATCGCAAATATTGAAAACGGGCGGATAACCAGTATCAGAGGAGACAAAGATCATCCTTTGACCCGGGGCATGGTTTGTTCCAAGGGGAACCAACATCTTGAAAGACTCTATCATCCCGATCGACTGCTTTACCCCTTAAGAAAAAATGGACGAAGCTGGAAAAAAATTACCTGGGACGAGGCCGTTCTTGAAATTGCGGAACAGTTAACGAATATCAAACATGCTTATGGGACTGAAGCCGTACTTCATTATGCCGATGCGGGCTACGGAGGTATCATCAAGTCGGTCGATAAACTGTTTTTCAACTGCTATGGCGGTGTAACCGTTCCTACGGGAAGTCTCTGCTGGGGTGCCGGAATGGCTGCCCAGAAGTATGATTTCGGCGCCGCTCTGGGCCACGGCCCCGATGATCTGGCAAATGCCGGTGTCATAATTATCTGGGGCCGCAATCCCGTGGATACCAATCCTCATTTGATTCGTTATCTTCATCAGGCCCGAAAAAAAGGAGCAGTTGTTATCCTGGTCGATCCGGTCAGGACCGCGACGGCAAAATTAGCCGATGTTCATCTGCGTATCAGGCCCGCAACCGACGGTGCCCTTGCCCTCGGAATAGCCAATTTAATGATAGAGTGCGGCTGGATTGATCAGGAATTTATCCAGGACCATGTGCTGGGTTTTAGACGTTTTCGATCTTATGCTCGCAAATTTACTGTTAAACGAGTGGCCGGGATCACGGGAATCGATGCAGCTCGAATAGAGCAGGTTGCAAAAACATATGCCAATGGCAAACCCGGCAGCATCATGGTCGGCATCGGGCTGCAGCGATACGGAAACGGCGGAGGCACTATCCGCTGTATCGACGCTCTGGGTGCCCTCACCGGCAATATCGGTATTTCCGGCGGCGGCGTAAATTATGCCGGCAGGGGAATTTCCAGCTATCTTGGAGGAGAAGTTGCCGCAAGCCGTTATCCGGCCGTCAACCGCCGGTCCTTCAGCCTGCCGCAATTGGGGGAATTTTTAAATACCGCAACTGATCCGCCGATTCACTGCATTGTTATTACCAAAGCCAATCCTCTGGTTCAGATGCCTCATCTGCATAAGACTATAGATGCCTTTGACCGGGTACCGTTTAAGGTGGTCATAGACATGTTTATGACCGATACGGCCCGGCATGCGGATCTGGTGCTGCCATGTACCAGCGTTCTGGAAGAGGAGGATATCATCTGCACCGCCATGTATTCGCCCTATGTGAATTACTCCGCCAGAGCTGTTGAACCTCCGACCGGAGTCATGGGCGAGTATGATTTTTTTATGGCTCTGGCCCGCAAAATGCGGTTGGATAACTATCCTTTTATATCACCGAGGGATTTTCTCAAACGGGCCGTTGAGCCGCTGCTCGCAGCCTGCGGCAGTGATTTTCAATCCCTGGTAAAAAGACCTTTAAAACCACCGGGTATCGATATCCCATGGCAGGACAGGTCTTTTGCCACCCCGTCGGGTAAATATGAATTGTATTCGGATTCCGCCTTGCAAAACGGGCAAAACCCGCTGCCCTGTTTCAAATTGC
>NBLJ01000061.1 GCA_002084545.1 Desulfobacteraceae bacterium 4572_123
AAATGAATGCAAGTAAATGTACTGATATTTGAGAGTCCACCAGAGCCGCTCGATGAAAATGTTGTCCTGACAGCGACCTCGACCGTCCATGCTAAAATGCCCAGTTCGGTTTCCAGTTCGCGGCGAATGTCCATCTGACCCAGGCTGATGGGAACACAGAACTTGTTGCGGTGGAAAACTACTCCGTCGATGGCTTTTCTTTTCAACGCTTGACAGCCGCAATAAGGGCCGCACCGATAGCACCGTTTATCTGGGCGAGTTCAGAGACCATGATTGATTTGCCCGATTTTTTCTCCAAGGCGCGTACCACACCGATATTCCTGGCCACCCCGCCGGTCATCATCACAGGCTGTACAATACCCACACGGTTGGCCATGGCCACTACCCTGGAGCCGACGGATTCGTGAATGCCTGCGATAATATTCTTGCGGCTTTCTCCCCTGGCGATGAGCGAAATGACCTCGGACTCGGCAAAAACCGTACACAAACTGCTGATGGCAGCCGGTTGATCCGCCTGAAGCGACATCTTGCCGAATGCGTCAAGATCCACCTCCAGGGCCCGTGCCATGACTTCAAGAAACCGGCCGGTTCCGGCCGCGCATTTGTCGTTCATTGCAAAATCCCTGACACTGCCGGCGCTATCCAGGGAGATGGCCTTGCTGTCCTGCCCCCCGATATCTATTACTGTCCGAATTGCCGAATCCTGAAAATGAGCGCCTGCCGCATGGCAGGTAATCTCGGTCACCGCCCTGTCGGCAAAATCCACGCTGTTTCTGCCGTAACCGGTAGCAACGACCCTATCAGCGGCATCTCTTGAAATGCAAAGCTCGTTCAAAAGATTATTAAAAACCTTTTCACCGGCATTCCTTGAGTTGTAGCCGGTCAGGATAACTTTCGAGCCGATCAGTTCGCCGTCTTTTACCACGGCCGCCTTGGCGCTGATGGATCCTACATCGATTCCAATGGTAAGCATAATTCGCTGTTCCCTGTGATATTGCCTGCTGCTCGTTGTTGGTTGTTCGTTGAAAAAAATTCGTGGCTCTTTACTGATTATCAGTTATCGGTTCACGGTAAAAAACCATAAAATTGAATTCAGGCCTTAAGCAATTCCATGAAGGCGTCTATCCGGGTTTCGATCTGACTTTCGGAAAAACTCCGGGAATCGGTCATGTTGGCCTCGATGATCAGGGTTGGCAGCCCCCGCTTTTCCTGGACGATCCGTTGAATATCGTACTGGCCAAGGGAATACGGCTTGCAGCTTCGGTTTGAATGCATGACCAGACCGTCGACATCGTATTTATCGATCATTTCAAGCACCATGGCGGCCATCTCATCAGTGCCGATATTAAGATAGATCCGCGAGTACCCTTCGGCCATGGAATCGAGAAAATCGTTTTCGTCCATATATTTGAGTGACCCGCACCACGCCGAGGTGTAGGTGTCGGCCACCAGACAGGCGTTGTAGGAAGCGAATTTGTCGGACAGCCACCGGGTCCGGTACCACACCGGCAAGTTGTCCCAGAGAAGGCGGTATTCCTCGTTGGGGACGGCACTGATGCCCCCGGCGGCCCGCGCCTTCATCTCATCCAGCAGGTCGGTGTAATAATCAATGGCCGTCGTCGTTCCCCGCAAGGTGACGATCAGGGCCAGGTGGAAAAAGGCGTCAAAGGCGCTCATGGGGGCTGGTTTGTTCATGGTGGTATCGAGCACTGCCTGCCAGAGCCGTTGTCCCTCCATGGAGCGCCGGCCCACTTCGGCCAGCCGGTCCTGATCGATTTTTTTCCCGCAGTTCGTTTCAAGAAAGGCAAGGTATTCATCCAACTGCCTGCGAACGTACTGCCTGGCCTCTTCCGAAAATTCAGTGTGGCAAAAGGGAGTATCAAGAATAAACAGCGGAACATTGTAGTACCGGGCCTGGATTTCGTACCATTTCAGCACCGTGCCGCAGATATTGTTGCAGCAGACCAGCATGTCCGGCCTGGGCAGACCACCAATAGGGCCGCCGTCCACCGTGGAACAGGCAATGTCTGCCAGGGCATAGGTGCAAAGATCTCCGGAGTAACCCATGGCTTCGGCTTTTTCACACAGATCGGCCCCCATTTTGGAAGCGCCGATCATTGCGCCGTGGTTTTCCGGGTAAACCGGTATCACGTCCATGGCGATCAGGGGTTCCACCGGCCCTCCACTGGTGATCCATGCCACTTTTTTGCCGGTCTGATCGGCGGTTTTGGCATCGATATAATAGTGGGTCATGATCTCTTTCATCTTCTTGACCGACTTGATTTTCCGTTTTTCTTTTTCAATATCCACTGTTTCTCTCTTGATGCTCATGGCCTTCTCCTTAAAATCAGTTGGTCGATTCGCCAAAATCCATTACAGCATTTCAATAAAGGCCTCGCACCGGGTCTGAAGCTGTCCGGCGGATGGCACCTGATCCTCCAGTTCCACCAGAAGGCTGGGGATACCTTTGGCTTCCAGCATCTGTTTCAGATACGGGTAGTCAAAGGCGTGAGGGTCGCAGAATTTCAGATGAAAAAAAATCACGCCCCGGGCCTTAACCGCCTTGGCCATACGCACCAGTTCACCGCCCCGGGCCGTAATGCCCCTATGTTTTGCCGGGCAGATGGCCCGCCCGCTGTAACGCCTGGCAATTGCAATTGTCAAATCCCCGCGCATATCGATGGGCCCGGTCAACTGCCGGGCGCCGGTACACAGATCATCCCAGACCACGGTTCCGCCGGCCCCTTCAATAAAAGAGTAAAAATCAGGCAGGTTGCAGACGCCTCCTGCCAGAAAAAGGCGCTTGCCTTTATCGACAGCGGCCACTGCCTGTTTTTCCAGATCCTCGACAAGGCCGGTCAAAGCCCGAAGAAAATCTCCGCGGTCCATAACCATGGATGCCCTGACCACGGCATGCAGATCGCTTCCGGAAATCAGACCCGGGTAATCCTTTCGTATTGTGTAAAGTTCTGCCATTTTTTCCCGAATGCCGTTGTAGACCAGAACCGCCCGTTCCAGATCGGTGTCGGTGATGGTTCCGTCAATTGCCTTTTCCAGCTCAATTCTGCACTTTTTAATCACCGCGACCATGTATTCCCGGGCACTTTCCGTGTCTAATTTTACCGGCATGACCACATCAAGATGAAAACCGGTGTCTGCATTCATCCGCCAGATATCGGACAGTCGCTGGATGGAATCGCAGGTATGGGGAAATACCATGCCGTCGATAAAATCGAGCCGGCCGGCCAGGGCATCTTCCAGAGCGCCCCGTACCAGGCTGCAGCTGTAGGCCTGGAGATGGGCATCTGCCCTGGAAATGGCTGCGGTGCTGCCGAAAACGCGAAATCCCAGTGCGCCGGCGGCAAAGATCAGCTCCTCGGGCGCATATGAACAAAGAGTGCCGATCACCTTGCCGCCGGTCTTGTTCTTCCAGCCCCGTGCATAGCCCTCCGGATCGACGGAAATATCATGAAACGGCTTGATTCTGTCTGGGAACATAATTCTCAACTCCTCTCTTTTTTTCTCATTTATTTGTCGCAAAATTACCCTTCCAGATAAATTTTGCGCTTCAATATTACCCTTCCAGATTAAAAATGCAAAATAATTTTGGCAAATTACAATATCCGAATCTCAAATACGTTCGATAGCTGACACTCTGCCAAACAGGAAATAATCAATTTATCATTTAATTATTGTGAGAAAAATGGTGCATGGTGCGGTCGAAACTTGGAAGCAGTATTCAACAAGGTTTGCGAAAAGAATGAAGCGGGTTTATCTGGCTTTATATTGCATGGCACAAAATTAAGCCGCAACAAAAGACTGCATGAACGCTGAATTTACAAGGAGTGCCGCTTTCCCAGCCGAGCCTTCAGCCGGGGAAATTTATCCATATCCGTATGCGGCAGGAAAAGCGCTGCCACATAATGATCCATGTACGACGGGGTTTCCGACAATTCAAAATTGGTCATTCTCTGGATGACTGACGCCACATCCAGACGTATGCGGTTGGTAAGTGCACTCATGCGTGCCCCCATCAGGGAACTGTTGCCGACAAAGGTGACCTTTTCAGGATCTATTTCAGGCAGCAGGCCGATGGTCATGGCTTTCTCCAGATCAATATAGCTGCCGAACCCCCCGGCAAGAATAATCCGCTCAACCATGCCGATATCCAGTCCCACTTCATTCAGCAGCGTCTGACAGCCGCTGTAAATAGCCGCCTTGGCCCGCATCAGGTTTTCAATATCGATCTCGGTCAGTACAATATCCCGGTCGATCTGGGTATCCGCCTGCCAGGCCACCACATACTCCCACACCCCCTCATTTTCGCGAATCCGCGGGGTACCCAGATTACGGTTGTACTTTCCCTGGCTGTCCACGATACCCATTTCGAACATGGTGGCCACCATGATGATCAGGCCCGAACCGCATATACCCTTGGGCCTGACGCTGCCGATGGTAATATTCATGGGCTCAAAGGTGCGTGGATGCATTGAAAAATCTTCAATGGCGCCCCGGGCTGCGCGCATCCCGAACTTAACACCGCCTCCTTCAAAGGCCGGACCGGCCGAACAGGCAGCGCAGGCCAGCCACTCCTTGTTGCCGACGACGATCTCGGCATTTGTACCGATATCCATAAACAGGGTTAATTTTTCGGCCCGGTAGATTCCCGATCCCATCACCCCTGCAACAATATCGCCGCCCACATAACTTGAAATCTGTGGATATACGAGCGCTTCCACATGTTCCCCGAGATTCAGCCCCAGACCGGACGCATCGATCGGCGGATAAAGAGTTGCCGCCGGCACATAGGGCGACCGCCGGATGTAGTAGGGCTCCACTTTAAGGAACAACTGGGTCATGGTGGTGTTACCGGCTATCGTAATGGATGATATCTCCTCCCGTCCGACCTTTGCCCGCCGGATAATTTTATCGATGATCCTGTTTATGGTCTCGATCACCACGGCGTTGAGTTTCTCAAGCCCTCCCGGGGTTTCGGTAAACACAATACGGGTGATGACATCCTCCCCGTAACTGATCTGGCCGTTGAAATCCGCGCCTTCGGCCAGTACTTTGCCGCTTTTCAGGTCAATCACTTCGCCGTAAATCGTTGTAGTACCGATATCCAGGGCAATGGCAAAGTTCCGGTTGCTCGTATCGCCGGGTTCGATATTAATAATTTTGGATTTACGGCCCGACTGGACAGGCCGGGCCAGGGTGACCGTCACCCGGAAATGATCGGTCCGCAAAGTGCCGGGAAGTTTGCGAATCATCGGCAGACCAACCACCAGGCGATGTTCATCGTGGTGCAGTTTTAAAAAACTCACCAGGCGAGTGGTATCCGCCATGTTGTCAGGACCGGTTGGTTCGGGAAGATCCAGATATCGTTTTTCCACCGGTGGAAGAAACAGCCCCTGTTCCTTGAGTGCTCCGAAATCAGGCTGCACGATTTTGGCTTTCTTCCGGGCGGTGAACTGCAGCTTCAGAACACTTGCATCCACTTCCGATTCAACGGGAACACGCACGGTTGCATCGCCGCGAATCACTGAGCGGCAGGCCAGACGGTATCCCTTTTCTATATCCTCCCGACTCAATTTTTCCGTGATACCGCCTTCAACGGCGCCGGATTCGATGATAACACGACATTTTCCGCATACGCCTTCTCCACCACACGAAGCATTGATATGCACTCCGGCTTCCATGGCCGCACGAATCAGGTTCTCGCCCTCCCGCACCACAGCCTCCCGGTTGTGCGGCATGAATACGACCTTACATGTTGTCATTTTTCATCCTTTCTTCACAGTTGCCGCCGCCTTCAACATAATGAAACGGGCCATCATCATAGGTTCCGACATGCATACCGGTTTCAAGCCATAGCAAATCATCACTCCGCAAAAAAATGCCGCGCTGCACGAGACGGGCAGGAAAACTGCAATTGACTTTCATTGAAAAAAAGTTTAAAAAAACCACTCTGAAATTTGGGGCTACTCGTTAAAGGGCTGGTCAAAACGTAACGTGATAATTATAGTGGTATCGTATCCACAATTCAAGCTTTTATCCTCGAAATTCCATGAAGCCACTGAAAAATATCCAAGCAGGTTTCTCAATTGCCAGACCGCTTTTCCGGGTTCTTTGCATTGCTCTTATTGCAATCTTTTTCTGTCCGGGCCTGGTGACTGCAAAAACCCCTGGAGAGTACCAGACCCTGCAGATTTTTTTTGAAAACGATCTCTTTGGAAATACGGACAAATACTATACCAATGCGGTACAGGCTACCTGGCTGTCCAAAGACCTGGCCCAGTACAGAAACGATCTACGTCTCCCCCGCTGGACCCTGCCTGTCATCCGCCGAATCCCTTTTGCAAACGAACCCGGAAGCGTTCACAATGTTGGCCTTATTCTCGGTCAGCACATTTACACGCCCTCTGATATCGATACCGACCGGCTGCTTAAAAACGACCGCCCATACGCCGGTTTTTTATACGGCGGGCTGGCCCTGCACAGCAAGACCGCAACGCGCCTCGATACCATGGAGATCGCTTTTGGGATAATAGGCCCTTCCGCCCTGGGAGAACAGGCCCAAAATGGTGTGCACCGCATAAGATCCATCGACCAGGCCAGGGGGTGGGAACATCAGCTCAGGGACGAGCCTGCCGTCAGCCTCTCCTGGCAGCGAAAATGGCGCCTTTATAAAATGGAGTTCAAAAATCTTCTGGGGGCCGATCTGATCACCAGAACCGGCGTGACACTGGGCAATGTCCGGACTGCGGCAGGTGCGGGGGCAGAGGTTCGGTTCGGTTATCGAATACCCGGGGATTTCGGTTCGGACGTCATCCGGCCCGGTGCGGGGGTGAGCGCCCCTCTGCCCGCCGGGCAGCGGTTACCCATGGGCCGTTTTGGAATACATCTTTTTATCGGGACCGGATTGGAAGGGATCGCCAGAAACATTTTTCTGGACGGAAATACCTGGCAAGACAGCCACAGTGTCCATAAAAAACCGCTGGTGGCCGATTTTTCAATAGGATGCGCCCTGAACTTTGAAACCCTCAAGCTGACCTATAGAAATCTTTTCAGAACCAGAGAGTTCGACAATCAGGACCAGGCTCAGATGATCGGTTCCCTGACCCTGACCTGGTCTTTTTGATCCTGCACAGCTCCGTCACCGGCCCAGCCAACAGCCACCATAATATCCTCCCTGATAGCAGTCCATGAACAGATACCGCTAACATTTGATTAATTACTTTGATCCTGGGGCAAGTAAATTGGATGAATTCATTATTATTTGGTTTTTTTAAAACTCCGAAAAGCAAAACACTGATACGAATTTGTTCATTCAAAACAACAGCAATTTTAACCTGGTATCAGGATTTTGACAACTTGATGGTCGCATCCGCAGGCAGTGCAAGGCCGGCGGCCACCTCAACTGCTTTGATGATTCCAACGGGAACCGGACAGGCTGCGTGGGCACAATGTTTTGTGGCCTCGCGAAGCGTTGCCGGCCCCTCTCCCCTGAAACTGATCTCCTCAAACGGATTGACGTGTTTAAGGGATGCTCCCAGCTTCTGTATTGATTGACATTCACTGTCAATGGAAATATCACACGATCCATTCATTTTGACATCGACCGTTGTATTAAAACCGCATATACCTGCAAAAATTTCTGCTTTTGCCATATCATTCCCACCTTAAATTTTAAGTTTCACTACTCAGAACCCACAATTAACAACTTTACATATACATGGCCTTTAAAAATTCTTCCTGGAATTTTTCACTGACGGTAAGTTCCAGATATTCAACCTGTTTGCCGATTCCGGCGGCTTCAGCACGCCGCGTTGTAGACAAAAGGGCCTGTTTGGCACCGATTCCGGCGGCATTGCCCACCTGGCGGAATCGATCCAGGGGAATATCCGGAAACATACCGATGGCAACGGCGGCTTCCACGCTGATGTATGAACCAAAGGCACCGGCGATAATAAATTCATCGATATCCCCTGCCGTGGCACCGGCCGCATCCAGCAAAAGTTCGATGCCCGCCCGCATGGCACCTTTGGCCATTTGTACTTCATTGATATCACCGCGGCTTAACACAATATCATGATCGGTTCCGGTTATTTCGCCGGTGGCTATAAGGGCTTCGAGCAGTTTTTCGCCCCTGCGGATCAGGGGATGTTTTTCATCCAGTGCCCCTTTGTCGTTCATGGCACCGCACAGCTTGAGCTGGGCAATGACATCCAGAATGCCGGAACCGCAGAGTCCAATGGGAGCCACATTGCCGATGGTCTGGAAAGCCAGTTTGTTGTCGACGATCTGAACCCGTTCGATGGCGCCTTCCGCAGCCCGCATGCCGTGCCGGATGTGAGCGCCTTCAAAAGCCGGGCCGGATGCGGTTGAACAGGAGATCATACGGCCGTTGGCTATAAGTGTAATTTCCGTATTCGTACCGATATCAAGGCTGACAACCACGCCTTTTTTCTTATGTGTATTCGTGGCAAGGAGCATGGAAAGGTGATCGGCTCCCACGAAACCGGCGATGTTGGCCAGCAGATGAATAGTGGCGCCGGCCGAAAAAGCCAGGTTGATTTCATCAGCCTTTATATCCAGAGGAGACGTTACTGCAGCCACATACGGAGAAAGACCAAGCTGTTCAACCGGCAGACCCAGCAGCAGATGATGCATGGCGGTATTGCCAACCATCACCGATTCCACGATCTGGGAGGGTTGATAGTCAGGAGTTTCTTCTTCACCATTTGATCCGGCTGCAATGCAAAGATCACGGGCCAGCTCATTCAGCGCGTCAACGATCGCCGTCTGCAGGATATTCAACCCATTCTCATGCATGGTACTATAGGTGATCCGGGCCATTACATCTTCGCCGTATGCAATCTGGGGATTCATGATCCCTTTCATGGCAAGCGTTGTGCCGCTGACCATATCTACCAGGTATCCGGCCACCTTGGTGGTCCCGATGTCCACCGCCAGTCCCAGCACCGGGGCCCCGGGAGCAGACACGCTGACCAGCTCGTCGCCGCGCAGCCCTGCTCGAATTTTCCATTTGTTTTGACGCAGCAGCCCGGGAATCTGTTTGATTATGTTGAGACGCCGGCATTGCATTGCCGGCCGGCCGTTTTCCGAAACAACTGCACTGAGCCGCTCGAAATCTGCCTGGAGGTCGGTTGACCTGGCCTTAGACAGGGACAAATCCTTGATCTCAACCGGCGGCTCAAATTCAAAATCGATTTCATCACCTTCTACCTGGGTGCGTTGTGTCGCCGTCATGGATTCAGGGGGTACTTCCACCCGGGTGTCGCCGTAAATTTTAGTCTGGCAGGCCAGTCGTATGCCTTCTGTCAGGTCTTCGGCGTCAAGGACATCGGTTTCAGTCTCGTTTGGCTTGCTGACCTGCTCCTGGTCATCCAGATGGACGCGGCAGGCGCCGCAGGAACCCGCACCGCCGCAAATCGCTGAAATGCCGACACCAGCCTCCTGGGCAGCCTCCAGAATCGTTGCGCCGGAATCGATCTTCACATGCTTGCCAATGGGTTGAAAATCCACTTCAATTTTCATTTTTTAGTATCCTTTAGAATTTTGAAAAATTTAAGAACGTCAATGAAGCGACTTGAACAGTTTTATCTGTTTTTGTTCCTTCGCGATTTTTTATTCAAACATCTGAAAAGACCTCATATCGAAAAAAACCGATTAATTCAATATCCATGCCATTTTTTTTACATTCATTATCATTTCTTTTTAAAGCCGGTGAAAAAGCCGGAGGCACTGCCCGAGCTTTTTTAGCGGAATTTTCATCGGAAAAAATATTGATATGCGGTATGCCGGGGTGGTACTGTTATGCGTTACAGTAACGCTTGAGTCGTTATATCCTGGATATGGTAACGCAACTGAAAATCGGTTTCGGTATGCATTTTTGTTATCATGATCCAAAGGACCGGCCTGCGGGTTGCCTTCGTGCTCAACAAGCAGCAAAGATGGCCATAGCGTACGGAGGATACGGTAATTTCAGGTTTCAGGTTGCAGATTGCTTCAAAAAGATTTATAGATCAAAATAATACTAAGATCTGCCGGTCCGCTTATTTTAAAACGGTGACCGGAGGGTGCTTGGAATCTTTTAAAAAAGGACACTGCCATGAAAAAACATGTTTTTTTATCATTTATTTTTATGATGCTCGTTCTTCTGGTTGCAGGATGCTCCACCAGTTATAAAGCAACACCTCTGCCGTTCAAGGCTCCTTCCGCCTACGGCAATCTCGCCGTGGTGGCCCAGGCCCAGGTGGGGGCCAAAGCTTATGCAGACCCGGAGGAAGCAAAATCAGCATTCGGGTTCGATATTCGGGGTGCGGGCATGCTCCCGGTACAGGTGGTTTTTGACAACCTGGGGCCCCATTTTCTGGAAATTGACGGAACCCAGACATTTCTTGAAGATGAAACAGGCAACCTCTGGCCGATTTTAAGCACCAAAATTGCTTATGATCGAGCCACAAAATATGCCCAGACCAAGAAAATATTTAAGGAAGGGGCCTATTCGGGATTTCTGGGAGCAGCTGCGGGCTCTATTATAGGTGCCGCCGTCGGGATCGCTTCAGGAGACAATATCGGCGAACTCATGGGAAAAGGCGCTGCCGTCGGTGCTGCCGCAGGAGCCACCATCGGAGGAACCCAGGGCTATGCATCATCCAACGCAGCCCGCAGGGAAATCGTCACCGATCTGAAGGAAAAATCACTTCAAAACAAAGCAATTTCCCCGAAATCAATGGCTCACGGCATTATCTTTTTTCCGGGGGAAGCAAAATCCGCAAAAAATCTTCGGTTAAAAATTACCGAAACCGATACCGGAAAAATCCATGTTATCACCTTTGATGTTTCAGGGAAGTTGCCAAAATAGACACATGAAATTTTGAGCAAACAGTCGATATCTGATTTCTGTAAAGGGACAAAATCAATATGCGGGAGCAAGGCAGTGCCGGGGAAAAATCAGATATAATCCATTCCCGGGAATTCTGGCTGCGGCAATGGAATAATCTCCAGGGCAGGGATACTGCCCGTGTCAGCAAGGGATACGCATCTGCTAAATACTGGGATACCGCGGCAAAAGAATACGATCAGGGTCTTGATGCCTCCTATCACGAGCGGCTGGAGAACCTGGTTGCGCACCTTGAAAAAAGCCGGATGCTGACCAGGGGCATGACTGTGCTGGATGTGGGCTGCGGCACCGGGAATCTGGCGTTTTTACTTGCCGACAAAGGGGCCGAAGTCACGGCTGTTGATTTTGCCGGCGGTATGTTGCAGCAGGCCGAGGCCAACTGTCCCGATAGCTGCAAAAGCCGTATCCACTTTGAACAGGCAGACTGGCAGGCAGTGGATCTGAAAGATCGTGGATGGTTGAAAAAATTTGATCTGGTAATCGCCCATATGACACCGGCAGTCAAAACCCCTGACTCGTTTTTTAAAATACTGGCTGCATCCCGGCAAGGCTGCTGCACCGGCAGTTGGGCAGGGAAACGGGAAAATAATATCCGCATGGAGCTTTGGAAAAAAATTATGGGAAAAGCCCTGCGGGATAACTCCGACGGCATTCTAATCCAGTTCGACCTGCTCTATGCCATGAATTATTTTCCCAATATTTACTTTACCGAGGTTTTCTGGCAAAAAACAATGTCCGTTAAGGCGGCCCTGGAATATTTTTTCCATTTTTTTCAGAGAATATCCACTGAGCCCGACTCGATTCTGCGAAAAAAAATCAGGGATTATCTTGAAGAAATCTCCGTGGATGGAATGGTTGTAAAAAAAAATTTCGGCCGAATCGGCACCATGTACTGGCGGGTGAATAAAGATGACGCTGTGCCGGGCCGGCCGGGCCCCTGACCATGGTATAAAGAAAAAACCGAGGCAATCCGCGGTTTGATTCTTGTCAATTCCTGTTTCGTTTGTTAATTAATCCGCATGCAGACAAACAATTCAAAAACAAACCTTATTCTGGCATCCAAATCTCCCCGCAGACACTACCTGCTGACACAGGCCGGACTCAAATTCGAAGTAATCCCCAGCACCATCGATGAAAGCAAATTTCCCTTGTCAACACCGGAAACCTATGTTCAGGCACTGGCAAAAGCCAAAGCCCGCGATATCGCCGAAAAACATCCTGAGAGCTGGGTCATCGGGGCTGATACCGTCGTACTCATAGATGCGACCATACTGGGCAAACCCCGCTCAAAAGAGCACGCCTACGCCATGCTGCGGCAGCTCAGCGGAAAAACCCATCAGGTCCTTACCGGCTACTGCATCTGCTGTGAATCCAGGCATGTTCTGTTTTCGGAAACCGTCACGACATCGGTTCTGTTCAAGCAGCTTAGCGAGGATGAAATCAACTGGTATATCGGCTCCGATGAACCTTTTGACAAGGCCGGCGCATATGCCATCCAGGGGCTCGGAACTTTCCTGGTCAAAGCCATCAATGGATCTTATACCAACGTTGTCGGACTTCCGGTTTGTGAAGTCATTGAATTTCTCATCAAACAAGGCGTCATGGGATTAAAGGAAAAAATAAAATGCAGCAAAAATTAGACCATATCAAAACCCGCATTAGAAAGGCTGCCACAGACTGCGGCCGCGACCCGGAATCCGTCCGACTGGTGGCGGTGAGCAAGACCAAACCGGCCGAACTTGTCCGCCGGGCCATTGCCGCCGGCGCTGGGATTATCGGTGAAAACTATATTCAGGAGGCCCGTGAAAAATTCAAGGCCCTGGACGACTGCACCGTGGACTGGCATTATATCGGCCATCTGCAGTCCAACAAGGCCAGGTATGCGGTACGGCTCTTTGATCTGATTCATTCGGTGGATTCTCTTAAACTTGCCCGGGAGCTGAATAAATCCGCCAAAAAAATAGACAAGGTTCAGCCGATCCTTATCCAGGTCAATATCAGCAAAGAAAAAACCAAGGGAGGCGTGCATGAAGCCCAGGCCCTTGAACTGGTACGGGCCGTCAGCGAACTTACCAACCTTTCCATCAAGGGGCTGATGACCATGCCCCCCTATTTTGACGATCCGGACAGGGCCCGCCCCTTTTTCAAGGCCCTTGCCGATCTTGGACAACAGATCAGGGCTGCA
>NBLJ01000062.1 GCA_002084545.1 Desulfobacteraceae bacterium 4572_123
TTCTACCTCTCCGGGGAGGATATCCTTGAATCCTCTGATCAATTGTATCATTTTTCAATCCTAAATAATTGTACAATTATAGTATGGCAATCCATGATGCATAAGCGTTATTTGATATTATAAATTATGTAAATTAGTCAACAGGAATTTCAGGCCCGGCCCTTTTTTAAGCGAAAGACAGGCTCTTTATCCATGCAGCATTAATCACCGATTTGAATCCGCAGCCTTTAAATTTTGATTTTTTTGTCTTGATTTTTTTGGGCACCGTCTACATTATCGGATATATAATCAACTTTCATGCTTTGGTGTGCCGGCCAGGGCTCCGGGGTATTGGGAATATTAGAATGCAGAAAAATGTATCTGGGAAAAATTTTGGCGGGACCGGTTTTGTGTGGCGTATTATCGAAGATCTGAAACTGCTTGTTCTGCTGATAAAAGATTATGCCGCGGGCCGATACCGGGATGTCGCGATTGGTTCGGCTACCGCTGTTTTACTGACAATACTATATGTTTTAAGTCCGCTTGATTTTATCCCGGACTGGATTCCCGGATTTGGTCAGCTTGACGATGCCGCCATTATAGGGATCTGCCTGTATGTTATTGAAAAAGATTTGTTGAAATATAAGGCATGGAAAGAAATTGATAATTCGAATAATCAATAATTCATTGATTATCACTTTGTTACGTAAGTTTAATTTGGTTGCTTGAACGATTATGGCCGATACATTTTAAGCAGGAACAGGAGTTTTTTAATGGCGGTAAGGCATATTGAAATAAAGCCGTTTAGCTGGGTTCATCCTCAGCTTGCAATTATAAGCCGGTGTGATCTTGATATTTATATGGGTAAAAAAAATGCGCTCGTGATTGCATCCCAGCTTGAAGATGCTGAGGATGCCGGAATCAATGTGACGGATGGAGCCGTGCTGATCGCTTCGACAGTCATGAGTAAATACGGATTTTTCCCTGACCGGCTGGTCTGGATCGAGCATTATCCGCCTGGAATCAGGGGGGCGGATAAACCACAAGCAACCCATGAGCGGCTATGGTTTGCCGGTGACGATGGGAAACTGTGCATTGACCGGCGCAATAAAATTGGAATCACTTCCGTGCGGGCATTAGCGGCTGATCCTGATACATCCGAATTTAGCGACAGAGCATAATCAATATCGGAGGTATAAAAATACTGGCGATAAAAAGGATGCCTTCGATGGATTTCAGGGTTTCGAACGGGGATTTGCCCTGTTTTCGAAGCTTGAAGTATTCCGCCAGGTATCCCAGCCCCATTACCAGCCAGAGTGTAAAAAGAGCTACAATGATTGTAATTGTGTTCATGTTTGATCTGTTTTCCGGGTTTTAAAAAAAATAAGGCTGCAAAATTTGATATTTTTACAACATGTATTATTAATTAAAGTAGGTTTGTCACTTTGATATTATTTTTTTTTATAACTACAAGGGATTTTATTCGGACGCAAGTCTTAAATTGTCTTGCGAAAGCAATAATGCATAAAGGATTATTATATGGGGTGGTTTGGAAAAATTGTCGGCGGTACAATCGGTTTTGCTTTGGGGGGGCCTTTAGGTGCGGTTGCCGGGGCTGCCTTTGGTCATACATTTGATAAAAAAGATGAAATAAATTATCTCGGGCAAGGACAGGGTAACCGGCTTTCCATGGGCGAGTCCGCCCAGATGACCTTTTTTGTGGCTACATTTTCCATGCTGGCAAAAATTACCGGTGCTGATGGCCATGTCTCAAGGGAAGAGATTAACAGCATTGAAAATTTTATGCAGCAGGACCTGAACCTGGGCCCGGAGAGCCGGCAGGCCGCGGTTAATATTTTTCATGCAGCCGGCGATTCGCCTCAGACCTTTCAGGATTTTGCGGCTCAGTTTTATAATGCTTTTCAATATCAACCCAGGCTTCTGGAAATGATGGTCGATGTTCTGCTCAGGGTTTCCGTCTCCGACGGTAATCTCAGCGAATCGGAAGAACGTCTGATTATATCAGCCGTTAATATTTTCGGGCTCAGTGATGAAATTTACCGGAAACTGCGGTCAAAGTATGTCGCGGAATTTGAAAGGTACTATGCGGTTTTAGGATGCAGTCGCAACGACTCGGTGGAACAGATAAAAAAGCGGTATCGCAAACTTGTGTTCGAGTACCATCCGGATAAGATCATGTCAAAGGGGCTGCCGGATGAGTTCGTGAAACTGGCTCATGATAAATTTCGGGAAATTCAGGAAGCCTATGAATATATCAAGCAGGAGCGGGGGATAAAATAGACACCAAAATTTATTTTTCAATACCGATTCTGGCCCGTACACCTTTGTGATAGTAATGCTTTATCTCTTTCATTTCCGTGACCAGATCAGCTTTTTCAATGATTTCAGGAGCGGCTCCCCGGCCAGTCAGGACCAGTTCGGTGTCATCGGGTTTTTTGTCGATCAGATTGAGCAGGCGCGATACCTGAAACAGCCCGCATGTGACAGCCACATTGACCTCTTCCATTATGATCATCTGAAATTTGCCGGACGTCAGCATCCTGTCAATTTTTTTAAGACCCCTGAGGCCGGCGGCAATATCTTCCGGTGATGGTTTGCCCTTTATAAATTTCCCACGTCCAAACTGTTCAATGGTGATCAGATCGGAAAACCTGTCAAGCGCTTTTATCTCGCTGTAGTCTCCCATTTTGAGAAACTGGGCGATGTAGACCTTCATGCCGGCGCCTGCGGCTCTAAGTGCAAGCCCCAGCGAGGCTGTTGTTTTGCCTTTTCCATTCCCGGTATAAACCTGAACATATCCCCGCATCGCATACTTCCTTTTTGTTATTCCTGTATTTGAAATATGAAATACGTAAAGCGCTTTGCATCCTGTGTCAACCAAAACATATTTTTTTCGGGCTTAAATCAATACCGGCCTATCCGGGGTTGAATGATTATTAGAGGCTTGACAAAAGACTGTTTTATAAATATTTAAGTTACACTTAACCAGCTAAGATTATAAATAATTGCATAGCAGAAAATGACGGGTTTGCAGCAGGAGTCGTGTGAAATGATCATTCATAAAGCCGAAGCAAGCGTAAGGGGAGAACGATACAGCGGGGTGGTTGGTTTGACGCTTGTTAAAGAAAAAGATGGATGGACCTATACTGTAGATAAAATGCAAGATGAAAATTTTACTTTGACATGGCGGACAAAAACTCCGGAAAAGGCAACGTCCAAACTTCAGGATCTCTACAGCTCCAGTGTATGGAAGTTTAAAATTATTAAATCCGAATGAGCATGGGGCAAAAGGAGGCGTAAAATTTTATTGTTTTTTTTAAATGAATATTTTATATAATCGCCGACTGGTTTCATGTAAAATTTCAGAGAACAGGTTCCAGATACCTGAACTAAAATTGATTTTTTATAATACAACTTGACCGATTACAGACCAACAGATGGTAAGGAGAATGATAATGCAGAAAACGGGTATTGCGATTTTGTGTTTAATGATTGCCTTATTAACCGGCGGGGTATTGGGTATTGCCGGTGCCGGGGAGAGCGAATCCGAAGTGTGTATTCCGATGGGATCGATTTCGCTTGCCGCGCCTGATTCAGTAGAACCACAAAGGCCCGGGGTCGAGTTTCCGCATTCAGTTCATTTTGATTACAGTTGTAAAGAGTGTCATCATAAATGGGACAATGAATCCGCAATTCAAGGCTGTATGACATCCGGATGTCATGACCTGACCGAATCACCTGAAAAACCTGTCAAGCATCTTCAATATACCGACGAAGCAATAATATATTATAAATTTGCTTTTCACAAACAGTGCATCGGCTGCCACAAGGAATTAAAAGAGTTGAACCGTGAAGCGGCAGAGGCATTGAGATTAAATGACGACGACACCCGTTTAAGCGCAACCGGCCCCACCGGTTGTAAAGCCTGCCATGCAGTCGAAGAGTAGGCCTGATTTTATTTAAGCAATAAAAAATTTTAAATTTTTCAGTTTAATGTCATGGGGGGCATGCCATCCGGTGGGTTTTGACAGACAGATAATCGATGTCGAACGTGATAAAAGGCGTCATGTGCGACTTGATTTCCATTGTCCCATCCTCATAGGGGGGATGAGAGGGGTGAAAAAGGTAACCGATATCAGCATTGGCGGATTTTTTGTTGAATTGCCGGGGAATTCGGATATCAAGAAGGGAATGTTGTTTGATGTTTTGCTTAAGCTTCCGACAATGGATGACTATATCAGGACAAAATCAAAAGCGGTTTTTTTGTCGGAAAGGGGTATTGGCTGTCAGTTTGTTAAATTGCTGCCAAAGTATGAAAGAGCCATAAAAGAATGTATCGATATGTTCAATGATACATTGCCTATAGCCTGACCCGGATAAACCGGATCAGGTTCGTCCGGTTTTTATGCATTTTTTTTTAAATACTCATAAAGTTTTGGATTGGTGCAGACTTCATAATACTTCCGGTCCGTCAGCCGGATGGCTTTCAGCGTATCGGCGGCAATTTCGGGAATGCGTGCTTCTCGAATAATTAAAGTGTGATATTTTCCGGTTATCGTCGGGAATTTCCCTGTATGAACCTTGATTTTGGCATCCTGCAGTCCTGGAATCAAAACAGTGCGTGCTTCAAGGTCTATTTCTTTTGAAAGTTTTTCAAATGCCTGGGTGCTTAGTTCGATTCCGTTGACATTATATCTCAAAAACAGATCATCTCTGGTTGCGGACATGGTCTCTTCCCGGGCGGTTTGAAAAACGTATAGATTAAAGGGGCGTTTATTCAGTGCCGCCATGTTGCGCATCTGTTTGGAGCACCCGGCCAGGCGGTCCGCAAGGTTGATGGCCGGGGATATCATAATCCGTTTTTCATTATCGAATAAAAATGTGGGCGGATGGTTCTGGTAGCTGATACCAAGTCCTAATTCGAGGGCCGGCAGATGGTGCTTGATGTTTAAAACATTGTAGCGTTTCACAATAAGAAGCATTTTGATTGCAAGGCCGCAGGCCTGTCCGACACTGTACCAGCCACCGGGTGTATCCTGATGCTCAAAAATCGAAAGAATGATCGCATCCCCCTCGATAAAAACTTTTCCCGCACCGTATTCGGACAGAATGAAGTTAATCGGATCAAAAAGGTTAAGGCTGAAATAAGATGCCGGATTCAGCCCCCGTTTTCTCATCTGATACGTGATATCCGTTGAGCCTCTTACGTCGGCTTTGAGGATGACATGGCCTATAATCGGTTTTTCTTCTAAAACATATTCATGGGGCAGCAGAAATTCGTGCAAAGTGTGGTTGGCCCTGGAGAGATTGATTATTTTTTCTTCCCTGGTCAGATTAATTTGATCCATGGCCCGGCGGATCAGTTTGAAATTGTACAGGTCACGGTGATAGCGTGCAAAATCTTTTAAAAAGCGAATCAAATATTCTTTTTTTTTGTCATCTTTCATCGCCCTGAGAATTTTGGTTTTATTTCTCAGGGGTATGATCGAAAAGGTTTTATTGTAAAATCCTTCCAGCCGTCTGAGTTGCCGGATAATAGTTTTCCGGGTTCTTCTGATTGTAAGAAACTGCAGAACCTGCTGGGGGGCCAGGGGGGGACAGTATTCAAGGTAGATAGGCAGTATTTCATAAGCGGCTGCTATCCTCTTGATCAGGCCGGTTTTAGTGAAATTATTATAAACATAAGTCAACAGGGCTCGCTGTTGATGGTACCGGCCGGTTATTTTTTTTATTTTTTCTTTAGAAGCATCCTTTTTTTTAAGAGATTTGAGTTTTTCCCCGGATTCGAAAAAATTAAACAGAATATCGATATTGCCCAGATGTTTGATCCGCCTGTCGATCTGAGTGTCGGTCGGGTTTTGTTCACTGAAGCCGGATTTTTGATCGGTTTTACGGGCGGCATCCTTTGATTGCCGGCCGGGTATTTGTTCCAGCTTCATGACGGTTTTTAATAACTTTCCGATCAGAGTGAGTATCTCTTCGTACCGGTTGGGATCATCAAGGCGATGGCCCATGAGAACATATTCTTCGAGCATGAAAAAGTCGTCCAGAGGATGTTCTGCGTGAAGGATGGGGTTCTCGAAAAATTCTTTCGGTAGAATAGCGGCCGGTCCGAAATTCGCCTCGCGCATCTGTTTTGCCTGATTATTCTGAACATCCATAAACCACTTGAAAATTTCGCGTGCAACATTCAGTATGATGGATCTGCGCTCCCGCTGAATGCGGGCGTACTCATCTTTGGCCCTGATTGTAAAATCCAGATTTTGATGCTGCGACAGCTCATTTTTTCTTGTAATATGTGCGAGTTTTTCCACCAGGTGGGTAAAGCGGCACCCTATTTCTTCCGTAATGAATTTTACGATTGCAGCCTGCGCCAGAAAATCTATCTGGATTTCACGGTCGGATTTAGCCCTATTGATACCTGCCAGCATAATATCGCCGCAAAGTTTTTTGAACTCATCTTTCTCGGATTGCCATGTCTGTTTTTTTCCCATTCCCAGAAGCCGCCCGACCTTGGCCTGGCTTACGACCATGCTGAAAATGGTATCGCCGACTGATTTAATGAAACCGGGGCTCAGGTGCACATCATATCGGATATTATCCACTCCAGGGGTCAATTTATCCAATGAAAAGTCAAAAGAATATACTTTGAGAGGAAGATCCCGGATGTCGGGAAGTTTAGAAAAATATTTGGATAAGAAACGCATAGTCTGGTGTATTTTAGTTTCGCTGCAATTGCCGCAGCAATGAAGTTATTTATAGATTGTATTTTTTTTGAAAAAAATTACTTATAGCACTATGTGCCCGTGGTGTCCATCTGTTTTGAAATACCCCGGCAGGGAGAAAGAACGTGCGGTTGTGGCACAATCGTTTTAATCACTTGCCTGTTTAACCGGTAATCCAGTACTTTGCGGCCCCGTCACTGGACTGATGGATCAGAAACAAAGGCAGGCAAGGCTGTAATCAGGTTCAAGAATAAGACAATGACCATCTGTCAGGGCTCCACAGGTAAATACGCAGGGAGATGTCGGGTTCAGATTAAATTTCTGCCCGGGAATCAGGGGAGTACGGGAAAAATTGCGATTTTCAGGGCGGATAATTTCAGGGCTGTGGCCGTGGCCCCGAAACAGTATGGTTGCCGGATAGTCTGTAAAAAAACGGGAAATGTTTTCTGGGATCATGGTACCGACCATGCTGGAAAGGCCTAATTCTTCTACAAAGGGCAGAGAATGGGTAAACAGCAGATTTCCATCTTTCAGCAAAAGAGGTAGATTGCGGAGATAATTGACCGAAGCTGTGGAAACCGGATATCCGGCATGGCCGGACTCGTTCAGGGATATGACGTGATCGTTATTGCCCTTGACCGCCATGATTTTGTTGCCCATCATAAGTGATACGCAGGCATCCGCCGTCTGCGGAGAGGTGGAATCGCAAATATCGCCGAGATGATAAATGGAAAGGCAGTTTTGCTTTTTCAGAAAAGCAATGGCATCCGATAGTCTTCCTACATGGCCATGGCTGTCTGCAATGATGCCTGTTTTTTTCATGAGACTGCCTCCGATGTCACTTTCCGGCGATTGTCCGGTGAAGGGGCAAGTTGTTTTTTTGCTGACCGGCATGATAAATAGCTTTTGTGATTTAGTGGTCTGGAAGCGGTTAACCCGGTAATTTTAACTGGACAGGCGCAGGTCTGCTTTTTTTAAGCTTCGTTTTTTTGTTTTTGCCGGTGGGCGGCCGGACGAATCCTGAAGTGGTGTGAACGCTTCGTGATCAAAGCTGAATTCCTGTTGGGGTGCCTGAACGTAGACTGCCTCGTAGGTGTTTTTTTCGATTTTGTTGACGGTTTTCAGGTTGTTAAAAAGCAGTTTTTTCTCCTGATTGGTTATGACCGGGAAATTGTAGTTTTCATTGATGTATTTGAAGGTGCGGCCGCTTTCGATTCTACTGTTTACAAATTCGATATGCCCGGCGATCCGGTCCGCAATCCGCTGGTTGGCAATATCGACGATGTCCAGGGTCCGGACATGGATGGCATCGGAAAAATCCTGTTCAATTTCAAACCCGATAGTATTGCGGCCGGCGGTCATTCCCGCCAGCATCGTTGTCCCAATACCGAAAAAAGGGTCTGCGACAATGTCATTTTTAGCAGAGTACATGTTAATCAGCCTGAAGGGCAATTCAAATGGATAGGCGGCGCTGCGGATTCTAACGGTATCGTCGCGCAGCTTCTGGGTGGTGCCTTTCAGATCCATCCATACATCTGAAAACCAGGTATTACGTTCTTCCCAGAACAGTGCGCTTGCATGGCGGTTATGCTTTTCCGGGGCTTTGGTAAATTTCCGTTTTTCCCCTTTGCGGACTATGAGAATATGTTCGTGTTCCAGCGTTACATAGGCACCGGCCGGCAGCATACCCGATCCCATGAATTTGTTTGGCGCATTGGTCTGTTTGCGCCATAAAACCGCCGGCAGGGAAGTAAAACCTATTTCCAGCAGGTGCTGCAGGATACGGGCATGGTTGGGATACAGCATGAAGTTGCCGTTAACCGTTCTGGTGGCATCGCCGATATTGATGCAGGCAAAACCACCATTTTTCAATATGCGGTAACACTCGTTCCAGACCTTATCCAGCGTTTTATGCATCAGCTTGAATGCATCGTATCCCTTGCCGTTTTCAAGTGTCTTTTTGATTTGCGGGTCCTGCTTTATAAACATTTCATCCCACATGGCGATCATGGGATAGGGCGGTGATGTGACGACCAGGTCGACACTGCCGGAGGCCACGGACTGCATGTCATTGGAATTCTGATAATAAATTTTATGGGTTGTCTGCAATGTTGATATCCTGTTTTTTAAATTAAAAAATGCGAGCATTCACGCTTTTAAAGCGTATTGCCCGGGTGGTATTTTTGATATTTTTATGCAAATCGTGCGGCCGCGGAAGACACATATTTCACAAATGGCCGGCCCTGTCAATACCGGCAATGGCGCTGAACAGGGCAAATGCGGCCCGCTTGTTTGGTATTGTGCTGCCGCAATCTTTTGAAAAATCGGTATGAGTTTATCGCGAAATAACAATTTATATATTGAATAAAAATTATTATCAGGTAATATACAAAATTTGATGCAATTCTGGAGTATATGCTGGTATCCGCGATCCTTACAGGAAGGAGATTAAATAAATGGATAATTCAAGTGCCTGGGATTGGACAACGGGTAAACGACTGGTTGCCGATATGGGCAAATGGCGAAAAACATTTGAATGGATTGAAGAACCGTATGTCAGCCCGGATGGAGAGAAACTTGCCGCAGTAGTAAAGACCGGTGAGATGGAGTTCGGTGTATGTTTAAATGGTCAGGCCTGGGAAAACGGTTTTGATAAAGTATGGTATTTAAGGTTTACATCGGACAACCGTGCTGCCGCGATTGTATCGGATACCGGGATGTGGACAATTGCAGTGGATGGTATTGCCTGGGAAAATAGTTTTGAATATCTATGGGACTCCCGTTTCAGCGTTGATGGCCGACATGTTGGGGCGGCAGTTCAAAAGGGTCGAAAATACTATGCTGCCCGTGATGACCGGCCATGGGCCGAGGGATTTTTCAATATCAGTAATTTTACGATGGCCCCGGACGGCGGGAAAACGGCGGCGGTGGTTCAGACAGTTGATTTTAAGGAAGGGGAAATATTTAAATTCAAAGAGGGCTGCTTTTCAGTGGCCGTGGACGGTTGTGTCTGGGATAATAATTTTGTAAATGCCTGGGAAATCGCTTTCAGTCCGGATAACTCGCATGTGGCCGCCGAGGTTAGAACATCTTTGTATGATTATACTATCGCAGTGGATGGTATTGCCTGGGATGCAGGCTTTTCTTCGATATGGAAACCTTTGTTTGCACCTGATGGCGGCAGCATTACCGCGCCGGTTCGACTGCCCGGCGGCTGGACCCTGGCCATGGATGGAAAACAGGCATGGGACCGGACTTTTATCCAGCTTTTGCACCATCTGTACAGTCCTGACGGCAAAAAGATCGCCGCTATTGTATCCCCACGCTATGGACGCTGGACAATGGCTCTGGACGGCAGGCCCTGGTCCACCACCTTCGGGGGGCTGGTGACGGATGCCGTATTCAGTTCCGACGGCAGCAGTCTGGCCTGCCTGGGCAAGGAAGATGAAAAATGGAAGGTGATGGTTGACGACAAGCCATGGGATGTCGATTTTGACATGCTCTGGCAGCCGGTGTTCAGTCCTGATGGACAAAATGTTGCTGTAAAAGCGGAAAAAAATGGGAAATTTGTACTTGCGGTCAATGGCCGGGTTTTCAAACAGGAGTATGATTGCATGTGGGAGCCGGTGTTCAGTCCGGACGGTGAAAAAATTCTGGTACGGGCCATACAGGGAGGGTCCGAAAAATATTACAGACAGGTTATCCCGTTAAAAGAAATTTCCGGTTGAAAGGAGTGTTGCACCATGCATGATATCTATATTTTTGTGTCGGGTCCCCTGGTATGGATTGCATTTATAATTTTTGTCGGCGGAAGCGTATACCAGCTTATTTCAAGGGCTGTGCTGGCAGGAAAAAAGGATCAGGTGATTTATTCCTACATGAGCCCCTTTTTTGCACTACGATCCATTTTTCACTGGCTCATTCCGTTTGGCAGCGTTAATTCCAGGAATAAACCGGTTTTTACCATTGCGACATTCATGTTCCATCTGTGCCTTATTCTGGCTCCGGTCTTTCTTTTTGCCCATGTGACATTGATCAACGAAGCCTGGGGGGTAAGCTGGTGGTTCATATCTGACACGACAGCGGATATCATGACGGTTCTGGTTATCCTGGTCTGTCTTTTTTTTCTCGGGAGGCGGTTGTTTCTTCGGGAAGTAAAATATCTGACGTCTGTCTCGGATTACGTGATTCTGGGCCTTGTGGCGGCTCCCTTTATCACCGGTTTCTGGGCATATCACCAGTTCCCCGGATACACGGTTATTATGATTGCACATATGCTTTCAGGGGAGATTTTGCTGGCCGCTATTCCGTTTACTAAATTAAGCCACATGCTCTTTTTTCCGTTCACCCGCGGGTATATCGGATCGGAATTCGGCGCTGTCCGGCATGCCAGGGACTGGTAAGCTGGAAAAATTGAGAAACAAGGAGGAGTAATCATGGCTGAACCTGCAACCAGTGAAAAAAGCAGGATCATTGATCAGGGGATCGAAAAAGGAGCTGAAAATCTGACCCCCGAACATATTGAAGAAGTGATCACCCGGATGCTGAAAAGCGAGGGCGGTGCCCGGCTGAAAACATATGTTGAGACATGTGTTCACTGCGGACTGTGCAGTGATGCATGTCATTTTTATCTGTCCTTTGATAAAGATCCGCGGTACTCACCGGCCGGCAAGGTCAAGCAGACTATTGCCCAGGTGGTAAAAAAAAAGGGCCGTGTATCCGCCGATTTTATCAAAAAAGCGGCGGAAATTTCCTATACCGAGTGTAACGTGTGCCGGCGCTGTGCCATGTACTGCCCCTTTGGTATTGATGTGGCTTATATGATGCTGTTCATGCGCCGCATCTGTCATCTGCTCGGTGTAACGCCGCAGTACATTCAGGATACGGCTCACAGTCACAGCGTCACCTTCAATCAGATGTGGATCAGGGAGGATGAATGGATCGACACCCTGCAGTGGCAGGAGGAAGAGGCTCAGGATGAGATTCCAACCCTGAGGATACCCCTGGAGAAAGAGGGGGCCGATATCATGTATTCGGTTATCGGGCCGGAACCGAAATTCCGTGCCCAGCTTATCTATCAGGCCGCGATCATCATGAACGCCGCCGGGATAAACTGGACCATGCCGGCCACGCCTGGTTGGGACAACAGCGATATGTGCATGTATACAGGCGATACCGAGATGATGGCCCGCCTGAAACGATCCCATTTTGAAACGGCCATGCGGCTCAAGGTGAAACGCATCGTGATGGGAGAATGCGGACATGCTTTTCGGTCGGTCTACGATATGGGGAACCGGGCCATTGGTTGGAAAATGCCGCCGATTCCCATAGTTCACGCCATCGAATTTTACTATGAACTGCTCAAGAGCGGAAAGATCAAAGTTGCCGGGAAGTACAAGCCGCCGGTAACCCTGCATGACCCCTGCAACATTGTGCGGGGCCGGGGCCTGCACGAAATGTATCGGTATGTAGCCGATGCCCTGTGTGAAAATGTGGTGGAGATGTACCCCAACCGGGAACATAATTTCTGCTGCAGTGCCGGGGGGGGAATCATCAACTGTGGCCCGCCTTTTAAAAACAAGCGGGTCGACGGCAATCGGGTCAAGGCCAAGCAGATATTTGATGCCAAAACAAGGGGGGCTAAAACAGTTATCGCTCCATGCCACAACTGTCACGGCGGGCTTGAAGATATTATCCTGCACAACGAATTGGGCATGGAACTCAAGTTTTTGGCCGATATCATTTACGAGGTCATGGAAAAACCCGAGTAAACCGGAAAAGGTAGTAAAACGTTAAATTTCGGATATACACAATCAATAACCAACGGTTTTTATTTTGAATCAAAAGGGGGAAAAACTCAATGAAACCAAGGTTTTTTGTAACCGGTTTTACTGTTGTCCTTTTCATTCTGGCAGTTGCAGTTTTGTCGGTTTACTCTCAGGAAGATGTAACGGAAGTAAACGACAGTATCTTTGGTAAACGGATGAGGCCGTCTGCGGTTTTTCAGCATGAGGAACATAATGAGACAGCCGAAATAGATGATTGCACTGCATGTCATCACCTTTATGAAGATGGAGAACTGGTCGAAGACGAATCTTCCGAGGAGATGGAGTGCTCCGAATGCCATGCAGGGGAGGGCAAAGGATATCCCATGGCGGTAGTTAATATCTACCACACCCTCTGCAAAGGATGTCATATGGAACAAAAGGCGGGGCCGGTAATGTGCGGCGAGTGTCACCGTAAATAGGTGCTTTGGGGTGTTCTGGTAATTGATGATGATCCCATAATTGTTAAATATCTTGTCAGTTTGTTACAGGACAACGGGTACGAAACCTGCTCCGCCGGAGGTGGCGTGGAAGCCTTTGAGGTTCTGCAGCGGGAGCGTCCGGATCTGATTACTCTTGACCTTGAGATGCCCGATGAATGGGGACCGCGTTTTTACAGACGCCTTTCACGGGAGACTGAGCTGAAAAATACACCGGTTATTATTATCAGCGGCCTGGCCGGGCGTCATGCGGTAAAAGATGCCGTGGCTTTTATCAGTAAGCCGTTTGATCCGGATAAGCTGATCGGTATTGTCAGGAGAACATTGGGTAAATAAGTGGAGGGGCGCTATTTAATCCATCGGATGCTGTTGGAACGGCATTGCGGACAGATTCTCTCAATTCCGGTGCGAAAAAGATCCCTCCATTGATAATTACAGCGCATACAGGTAAACCCGGCTTTTGTTTTTTCATCCGTCGGTTTCGGGTTTACAGGGCGCGGGACTTTGGCCTGTTCCAGGGCCGGTCCCGTCCGGTCAATCTCTTCCATGTTCACGGAAAGACGTTTTTTTTCAACTTCATCCATAATGGTCCGCCACCTTCCGCCTTCGGCCGCTGAACACCATTCCAGCATGAGCCTGTCCGGGCGGAGTCCGGCCTTCTCCAGTCCGTTCCACAGGCCGTCCATGCGTCTGACCGTGCTTCGGTTGGCATCAATATAATGACAATCCACATAGTGACAGCCGGAAACAAGTACCACCGGTGCTCCTTTTTTAAAGGCATACCAGACAAATTCCGGATTTACACGCGCCGAACACATGGTGCGTATGATTCTTGCGTTGGGAGGATAAATCATGCGGGCCATGCCGGCTGTGTCGGCCCCGGCATAGGAGCACCAGTTACACGCAAATGTAACGATTTTATCGGCAGGATTTTCATCCAGTATGGCGTCTATCTGGGCATATATGGCCTGGTCTGAAAAATGACGCATTTTAATGGCGCCATACCGGCATTCGGCCGCACAAGACCCGCATCCCACACACGCGGCGCTCACAAGCCGCGGTACCTGCTTTTTTTCCCATATAATTGCATTAAACGGGCATACGGCCGCACATTGTCCGCATTTTTTGCAAAGCTCCTCATCCAGTACCGAAGTAATGGCTTCGATTGAGAACTTTTCTTTTTTAAGTAGAATGCTGGTCTTGGATGACGCGGCCCCGGCCTGGGTCACACTCTCCCGTACATCCTTGGGGCTTTCAGCGCAGCCTGCTATGAAAACTCCCTTTGTGGGTGTATTTACAGGTAAGAGCTTGGCGTGGGCCTCTTTCAGAAAACCGTTGGGTGATTTTGAAAGGCTTACCAGTCTGCGAATCGACTCCGTGTCCGTTGCCGGCCTGGCACCCACGGCCAGTACAATCATATCGAATTCATGGTTTTCCAGCCGTTTTGCAGTTGTATTTTCAACAATTACCTTCAGGCTGCCGGATTCCGGTATCTCCTCCACATCACCGGGCAGTCCCCTGATATACCGGACCCCGCTTTCTTTACTTCGCATGAGGAGCTCTTCGAATCCTTTGCCGAATGCACGAAGATCCATGTAGAAAACCGTGATATCGATTTCCGGATAATTGTCTTTGAGGTATTGTGCCGACTTGATTGTATTCATGCAGCAGATATTGGAACAGTAGGGATTGCCTTTTTCAGGGTTCCGGGTCCGTGAACCCACGCATTGAACAAAGGCAATACGTTCCGGCTTTTTCAGGTCGCCCGGTCGGCCCAGATGCCCTTCCAGGGGTCCTCCGGTTGAAATGAGCCGTTCAAATTCCATACTGGAGACCACGTTTGCAAATCGACGATATCCATATTCATTCAGTGCCGTTGGGTCATAAACATCCATGCCTGTAGCTACTACAATGGCCCCCACGTTCAGCTCAAGCAGGGTGTCTTTTTGATCAAAACTGATGCATTTTTTTTCACAGGCTTCGATACATCGGCCGCAGGCAATGGGGTTTTGCCCAAGACATTCTTCAGCTTCCACCATATAGGCTGATGGAACGGCCTGTGGAAATGAAATATAAATCGCTTTCCGGCTTCCCAGCCCCATTTGAAATTCATCAGGAACCACCACCGGGCAGACTGCGGCGCAATCCCCGCAGGTGGTGCATTCATTTTCGTCTACATACCTTGCTTTTTTTCGAACATAAGCCGTGAAATTACCCACATACCCCGTGATATCCTCAATGTCTGAATAGGTCAGAAGCTCAATATTGGGATGTCGACCGACATCCATCATTTTGGGTCCGAGAATTCAGATACTGCACTCGATATCCGGGTATACTTTATCGAGCCGGGCCATAATACCGCCAATGGACGGTTTTTTTTCAACTAGATAAACCTTGTGGCCCGCATCCGCAATATCCAGCGCAGCCTGGATGCCGGCCACACCGCCACCGATCACAAGGGCTGCATCCGTGACCGGTATTCGTTCCTCATCCTGGGGGTAAAGCCATTTGGCCCGTGCCACGGCCACCTTAACGATGTCCCTGGCTTTTTTCGTTGCTAAAATCTTATCCCTGGTTACCCACGAGCAGTGCTCACGAATGTTGGCCATCTCCAGGAGATATCTGTTCAGTCCGGCTCCTTCAATGCACTTCCGAAAAATGGGTTCATATGAAGCCGGCGAACACGATGCCACTACCACCCGGTTCAAATTGTATTCATAGATCGATTTCTGGATTTCCTGCTGACCGGGATCCGCACAAGTGTATTTATTTCTGATGGATAAAACCACATGGGGCAGTGTCTCCGCATATTCCCGAACCGCTTTTGTATCCACCATGCCGGCAATATTCGATCCACAGTCGCAGACAAATACACCGATTCGCAAATCTTCTCTTATCAATTGTTTTCTCCCCTTTTTTCTATTCCCTGTTATCGCGCCGCCACATTTCGAATTTGCGCCCATCCATATAACTTTTTTCTTTCCAGGCCTGCCGATCAAGAATCGCCTGTTCCATGGCTTCCCTGAAACCTTTTCTGAATTCTTCTGAATCGAATTGTTCTTTTCTGAAAAAATCAAACGCCTGAAATTCCCTGAAGGCTTTTCGCTGTGTTTCCATGGTTCCGTGTCCCGTAATCATGATCACCCGTGTAAACGCCTGCTTTTTTTTAATATGTGCCAGCAGATGCATTCCACCCTCATTGTTTTTATCAGTTTCAACAAGGCGAATGTCAACGATCGCAAGATCCAGGTCTTTGGTCCGGTCAACGTGTTTTCGGGCTTCATCCAGTGTCGCCACCGCGGTCACCACATGTCCTTCCCTTCTCAGTAGACCGCTTAAAAGGTCCCGCCAGTCTTCATAATCTTCTACAATGAGAACCTTACCTTTCATTTTTCCCTCCGCCGGGTTTGATTTTATCCTGGTTATCTGTCTGAGAATGATTGTCTTTCAACTTATTACATAATGCAGGCAGGCGCACTGTAAAAGTTGATCCTTTATCCGGTTTACTTTTGCATTCAATGGTCCCTCCCTGGCGTTCAATAAAAGTGCGGAGCCACCATAAACCGAATCCAATCCCTCCGCGGCTGAGCTGAAACATACCCCACAGATGCTCCATTTTTTCAGGCGGTATTCCGCAACCTGTATCAGAAACTTCAACAGTCACCCATATGCCGTCATCATTTGAAACGGTCCGGGTCAAGATGATGAGTCTCTTGACGCTAAGGCCCTGCATTGCTTTTCGGGCATTGGTGAAAAGCTCTACAAATATATCCACAAGAAGTGAGTTGCTTTCCACTTCCGGGATATCGTGCGTATACTTATTAATCACCTGGATATCCCCGGGCAGATCGGCGGATTCAATAGCTTCGTTTAAAAGCAGGTTCACGTTAAACCTGATGGGCGGACCGGTCTCTTTAAAGGGCCTGAACAGGGCATCGCTCAATTTTAGTATAAACCTGGAGTTTCGTTCGATACGTTCCAGGTTTTCTTTAATCCAGTTACGATCCGAAGGGGGAATCGTCACTGTCTTGAGTGTTCTATTAATCTCCCCGGCACTTGCAGGCACGATTCCCATGATGTTGTTGATACGATGCGCCAATGCGGTGGCCGCCTGTCCCATAACCGCCCACCTTTCAGCAGCCACACGTTTTTCCTGCTCTTTTTCATATTTTTTGTACATCAGGTGCAGTTTCTGGTGTTGCGTGGCGTTCTGGATGGCAATCACGGCTTCCTGGGCCAGTGCTTCCAGAAGTTCCACGTCCTGCTGATCAAAAGCTGCCAGAGCGGAGCTTTCAAGAAGTAAAACTCCCAGCAGTTCATCGTCAGTTGCTTCATTTTTTTGTCCTACCAGCAGGGGTACGGCCACACTGGATTTCATTCCCTCAAACAGTACGATATTTTGAGGATCTTTGCTCAAATCACGGCAAAGGTATGAACAGTTGTGTTCGGCAACCCAGCGGACAATTCCTTTTTTTGGTATAAATGCAAGTGCTTCGGAGGTCCAGCCTGAACCCAGATGGGCCTTCAGTTCCAGTTTGCCGGAGTCACGCTCTATCTGGCGTAAAGACCCGGACTCAGCACCCACCAGGTCCACTGCCTTTTCGAGTATCAGCTCCAGGACCCGATTTAATTCAAGGCTGGAAGATAATGCAATATCAATATCATGCAGGGCCCGGAATTGTGCAGTCATACGTGATAAACGTTCAGACTGCTGGAGTACCAGAGCCACATGGTCGGCCATGGACAGTAGAAGATCGATATCCCGGTCGTTAAAAAGACGACGAGAATTTTCATCCGCCGCCATCAAAACACCCAGTGTGATATCGAATTGGACCAACGGTGCGGCGATCAATGAAGGATGCCCGGCTTGCCTTTTCCTGGCCAGCCGTCTGGATTGAAACACCTGTTCCAGTAACCGGGAATCCGGGGGGCGGGCAGGCAGGTTGTATTCGACGACCGGTAACAGCTTTTTTTCATTCGAGTAATACAGGTAAACCCCGCTGCCGGCCGGATGCAGCAGTTGAGCCATCTGTTTAACGACACTGCCAAGGAATGCCGGATCAAATATTTTTTTTTGTTTTAAGTCAGACAGCATATGGTTTTCCTAAACCGGCAAAGCCGGAACCAGATTGAATATTGAAAACTTGTGGTATCGCTCCCGCCCGCCATCCGATTATTTCTCCAGGCTCTCCTCCGCCAGTGTAGTCAGATCACGTATTTTTATCCCGATGTCATCTTTCAGCATTTTATCCTTCTGGGCGCATTTAAAATGAATCTGGCATTTTATGCATGCAGTCACCAGCATGTCGGCCCCGGTGGTTTTTGCCTGCTTAAGCCTTTCCGTCTGAATATTTTTATTTACCCTGCCGCAGGCGGTCCAGCAGCTTGTCCCGCAGCAAAGAGATGCAACTTTTATTTTTTTCATCTCCAGAAGGTCATACCCCGAATTTTTCAAAACCGCTCTCGGTTCATCATATATACCCATATACCGGCCCAGACGGCAAGGGTCCTGGAATGTGGCGGGAAGTCTTTTTTCACGGTCTTTAAAAACAATTCGGCCCTGTTCAGCCAGGTCCGCAAGCAGTTGTGAAATATGGAGTACTTCCATGCCATGGTCTTCCACATAACGCGGATAGTCATATTTCAGGGTGAATGCACATTCAGGACACGTGGTGACAACCCGTTTGGCCCCCGTGGCCTTGAGCTTCTCCAGGTTCAAACGCGCAAGGCTGCGAAAGGAATCAAAGTCCCCCTCCCATATCTGGTCATGGCCGCAGCAGCGTTCATTTTTCATCACATGGGGTACGATACCGGCCAGGTTCATTATGGTTACGGCTGAACGGGCGATTTTTATCCCTTCCAGATTCATATCCCGGAACAGGATATCATAATACGGCAGGCAGCCGGTAAAATAGATGGTGTCTGATTTTTCACTTATTTTTTGATCATCACCCAGCCAGCCAAGCCGGTTTTGATCGAGGTCCGGGTCGGTCATCATTTTTGACCATGTATGGATGGTGTTTCCATGGGTACAGGTTCCCATAAGATTTTCAGCTCTGGCCAGAGATCGCATTTCCCTGATAAACCCGCAAAAATCAACACTGGAGGGGCATACATCAGTGCATTGGCCGCAGGTCAGGCATGTCCAGAAGAGCAGATCGTGAAAAACCGTCTCCCGGTTTCCCTCAACGGCTTTTTCAACCAGAAGCCGCGGGCTGGTATATTCCTGTTTTTCCCAGCGTGTTATAGGGCAGACAGAGCTGCACTTACCGCAGGTCAGGCATAACATGACCTTGCTTTCTTTGACGATTTCGACCATGGTTTTCATATTATGGAGTTTTCCCGTCATTGTTTTTATAAACTATAAGTTTATCAAGCCGTTTCACAAATTCATTCACCTTTTCTGTAAAGGCCTTTCCTTCTCCTGCCTCCAGGTGATCCAGCCTGAGTCGATCTTCTGAATATCCCAGCAAGGCCAGTATTTTTTTTGCTTCAAGTACGGCTTTTTCCGCGAGGCGAATGCCTGAATCATATTGACAGTCATCTTTTGGGCATCCCAGCAGGAGTACCCCCATGGCTCCCTGTTCAAAAGCTTTTAAAATAATTCCGGTACTGATTCGTCCAATACATGTCAGGCGAATTGGAATTGTTCGGGGGTCATAGGATATCCGCCCGGCGCCGGCGGCTTGCAGTCCGTGATAGGCATTCCAGTTACACGTAAACACAATGATTTTTTTATTCTCCACGACCGGCCCTCCCCGGGGACAACATATCCTGTATCATGATCTCCAGTTGCATATCAGTTGAACCCCCTGCGCAAATAGCATTGGACGGACAGTTTGCAGCGCAGGCCCCGCACCCGGTACAGATGGCCGGGTCAATCCACATATACCGGTCAAAGCCCCTGCCCATGACCTGCGGGGCTCCTGTTTCACATATGCCCATGCAGGTGTAACACATCCTGCACCGCCTGGGGTCTACCCTCCCGGAAACCTTTTTCG
>NBLJ01000063.1 GCA_002084545.1 Desulfobacteraceae bacterium 4572_123
GCCCCTGTTCTATGGCGGTAATCAGCATGTCGATGTCCATGAGGGGCTCGGAGTCTTCGATGGGTACCGGCCTGCGCTAGCCGCTTGCATCGGGTTTTCCTATTTCAACCTTGAGATATTCGAGCTGCATGATATGGCCTTTATCATTTGCCAAATTTTCCTACACCATTCCCCTGAAGGCAAAAAACGAAAGAGAAATAATTCCTGCTGTGATCAGCGCAATAGAAGTATCTTGAAGCGGCCTTGGTACCCTGGCAAGCAGTATCCGCTCCCGCAGACCGGCAAAGAGAATCAGTGCCAGGCCGAAGCCGGTCGCGTAACTGAAAGATGCAACCAAAGCCTGGACAAAGGTGTACTCTTCCTTGATGTTGATCAGGCAGGCCCCCATTACTGCACAGTTGGTAGTGATCAGCGGCAGAAAAATGCCCAGCCCGGCGTAAAGAGTCGGAATACTTTTTTTCAAAAACATTTCAACAAACTGCACCAGGGCCGCGATGACCAGAATAAAAACAATGGTACGCAAAAACTCCAGGCCGAATTTTTGCAGAATAAAGGTTTCGGTTATCCAGGTAATGGCCCCGGCCATAACAAGAACGAAGATAACAGCCATGGCCATACCCACTGCGGTTTCCATTTTTTTGGATGTACCGAAAAAAGGACAGTTTCCCAAAAACTGGGCCAGCAGAATATTATTTACAAAAATACAACTGATGATAAGGACAATATAGTCGCCCATTTATTTTCTCCTATCCTATTTATTCCCGACCATGTTCATGAGGCACAGCATAAGTCCCAGGCATACAAAGGCGCCCGGCGCCTGAACCATAAAGCCAAACGGTTGGAAAGAGGCTCCGAACAGCGCATTGCCGAAAAAAGTGCCGGTGCCGAGAATCTCGCGAACGGCGCCCAGGGTGCCCAGACTGAGGGTAAAACCGATGCCGATGCCCAAACCGTCTGCCAGGGACAGAATCATGTTGTTTTTTGAGGCAAATGCCTCGGCCCGCCCCAGCACGATACAGTTGACAACGATCAGCGGGATAAACATGCCCAGCTGGAGAAACAGCGAGTAGGCAAAGGCCTGCATGAGCAGCTCGACCACCGTCACAAAGGTGGCAATAATGATAATAAAGCAGGCAATTCTTACCTTGGCGGGAATAACATTGCGCAGGGCCGAAACCAGAATATTGGAGCAGCAAAGGACAAAGGTAGTCGCAATTCCCATGCCAAGTCCGTTTTTCATTGTCGTTGTAACACCCAGAACAGGGCAGAGGCCAAGTACCAGCCTGAATGGCGGTATTTCATTCCATAGCCCTTTGGTAAATTCCTGAACAATCGATTTGGCCATTTTGATCTCCCTGTTAGGGTAAATTCTTTAATTTATCGATGATTTGGGGTTTAAGCCGCTGGTAAATCCGTCCGGCCTCGGTGGCAGCGGCACAAACGGCACGGGAGGTTATGGTTGCACCACTGAGTGCGTTGATCACTCCGCCGTCATTGGTCACCTTGACGGGTTCCATGGCTGAAATACCCTTAAATTGTCTGGCAAACAAAGGATCGGTTTTTGATTTGGCACCGAGCCCCGGCGTTTCACTGTGGGTGGTGACGCCGACCCCCACCAGCTTATCGTCCGCGAGATTGACGGCCACCATCAGACCGACGTCGCCGCCATACCCCTTGCCGCTGGCTTCAAAGGCAACGGTTTCAGGCTTGCCGTCAAAAACGCCGATAAAAAAACTTCTTTCCGTGGTGCCGTCATTGAGTTTAAAACGGTCGGCCACGGGATCATTTGTGCAGCCTTCCAGAATTGCACGAATGGCAGGTCCCTTAACCAGTTGAAGCTGCTGATTTTCAATCCGATCTTTAGTGCCGTTGCGTACCGCCGCCAGCAGGCCTCCTGAAACAGAGCTTAGAATGGTAAGGACAACTACCATTTTTATCATTTCGCGCATTTTACACTACCTTTCCAAGTGCTTTGGGTCTGATTTTATCCAGCAGGGGATTAACCAGGTTCATAAGAAGAATAGCTAAAAGGACGCCGTCAACATAGACACCGATATTACGAATAAGGACCGTCATGATACCGGCACCGGCACCGTAGATAAGCATCGGCAGGAAATTAACCGGGGAGGAGGAATCTTCAGTGGCCAGAAAAAAAGCCCCGATAAGCGTGTAACCGGTCAATAGGTGAAAAACAGGCCCCGCGTAAGCAGCTGGATCAGACATTTGAAAGATCCATGCTGCAAACAGGACGCCCGCCAGAAAAGAAAGGGCTATTTCCCAGCGGATATACCCTCTTATAATAAGGTAGATGCCGCCCAGGATAAGTCCCAGTCCAAAAGTTGCACCGATACCGCCGGTCTGCTGCCCCATTAAAAGTGCGCAGGGTGTAAAGCTTTCCACCGACGACAAACCGAAATGCTTCAGTGCAGCCAGAGGATAAAGTGTTACAAAATCAAAATTATAGTTAAGCAGGGCATTGTCGAAATCAAAGAGATTCTTCCAGGAGACCATTAGGATTGTCAGGGCCACGATGACCGGGTTAAAAGGATTGCTGCCGATACCGCCGAAAATCTGCTGACCGATGACAATGGCGATAAAAGTTCCGGTGATGACCGCCCACCAGGGAAGTGTGGCCGGAACCAGCATGGCAAAAAGCATGCCGATAAGAGCCGCGTTCCCATCGCCGATGGTTACCGGGAGCTTCATTAGTCTGTTCATGAGCAGTTCCCAGAGCATGGCTGAAGATATGGAAAGCGCAACCACGCCCAGGGCAGGCACTCCGTATATGTAAATACCCATCAGCACGGCAGGCAGAGTTGCGCCTATAATATTATAACTGCGGGCGGAGATCCTGCTTCCATTGTGATAGAAAGGCGCATGGGATACTATGAACTTCTTGTTATTCATCATCGATTGCCTCCGCTGCTTTCTCCCGGACAAGTTCATATTTTGCCAGTCGAATATATTGAAAAATAGGGATTTTTGACTCACATACGAGGCTGCAAAGTCCGCATTCAATACACGAGTAAAGGTCATACTCATCAGCAGCGGTTTGATACTCTCCGGCTTCGAGAAAACGGACCAGCATATTGATCTGAATGCCGGCCGGACAGATACGGATGCATTCGCCGCAGTTGATACAGGGATAATCCGAAACCAGCGTAACCTCATTTTTGTCCTGCACGATAATGGCATCGGTATCCGGCCCGACAGGGTGGTCTTCCGAAAATACGGCTGTGCCGGTCATGGGGCCGCCGAAAATAATGCGGTCCCGTTCGTTGACAGTAACATCACAGGCTTTGAAGATGTCGCTTGCAGGGGTGCCGATTCGGGCCGAAATCATTATTTTTTCCCGATCCTTATTGATCAGGGTTATGGTTTTGGTAAGGGGTATTTCGCTCTTTTCAAAGGCACTTCCGATGGAAGCGGCAGCCTCGGCGCTGATAAAACAAACACCGAGATCTTCGCAGTTTTTACCTGCGGGCACTACCTGCTTCAATGCCTTATACATGATCATGCGGTGATTGGCGGACGGATAGCAGGTATCGACGGCAATCAATTGTGCCCCCACATGCCCGAACCCGGAAACCAGGTCCCTGGGAAGCGCAATAATGGCCTTCTCAATGCCATAGGCATCTTTCAGAATTTTTATTCCACGGGCCACTGCATCAATGCGGGTTTTGATAATATGCTGGTTGGTGGCGATCATCAGATCGGAGTCCATGCCGCATATTACAAGGGTATGAATGGGCGTGCCGGACCCGGCCAGAAATTCCATCGGCGGTTTTCCAGGCACGCAGGCCAAAAAATCCGTGACGGCGTTTCGTACCGAATCACTGCAGGCCGCGGCAAAAGCGTCATCAATTTTTTCATTTTCAACAACCGAAATGGTGATCGCCGTGTATGATTGCCCGAAATCGCCGAAAAAAGGCTCCACGGAAATAACCGTGCCGGTTACGCTCGATATGACATAGGCGTCATCATCTTCATAATGACGGATTTTTTGCCCGGTTCTAACACTATCCCCGGCGCACAAGGCCAATTTATCTTTCTGTTCATATTTACCCGGCAGCAGAAGTGTAACTGTCTTCGACGGCAGAATGCTTCTGGGACCAACCGGTGTGTCATGTAACAGTTCATACTTGATTTGCGGGGACTTGACGCCCCAGAATGCTCTCTTTATCATAAAATTAACCTTGGTTTTGGATAATGACAAGCAAGTGTCGCCGGAAAAATTCCATCTTACATGACATGGCACCCCGAACATTCGACAGGCTCAATGTCATTTTCTTCATGGCAGCCGATACACTGGTCGTGGAATGCGTCCGCCCTTTTCAGAGCATCTTCCCCGGGGTCGACTTCATCCTCTTCGTGGCACTCCAGGCAGACTGCGGTCGGCGGATCCGCATCAGGATGAACATGACAGTCGCCACAGGCCAGAAAATCGGTTTCATCTTCTTCATAATGATGATGACAGTCAATGCATGCGAGGCCGTAGTCTGCATTATGATTTTGATGATCAAAAAGAATCTTCCCGGCTGCGCTTTGAAACATCATTCGCATCGGCGTATCAGGAATTTTCCGGGAGTAAGCCGCATAGCAGAAAATTCCTAAAACCATTAGAATAATCGCCATGCGGTAGGCAAACTTCAATTCCTTCTTTGAGGTCATGTTACGGAATTCCTTTCACAATTTGGACATGTACCAAAAAGCTGTGTCAGCATCGATAAAAACAAAGAAGGTATCTACCATACCATCTTGAATCTTTCAAGTATTTTTTTACCCTGATGTTTTGCTCATTTCTATAAAAATCCGGTTGAAATTTTGTTAAATATTTTATAATTTTAGCGGGTTATTTACTATCATGGGCACTGTAAACACTACATTGCCGCATGAGAATCGACTATGACGGTCTTTCCTGCAGTGCGCGCGTATATTCTTTTTTTAAAAAAGATTTTTTTATACCACAGTCAATGAAATCCCAGGGAAAAACTTCATCCGCGGCACGCCGGCGCCGGACATAGAAATCCGCATCAAGGGAAGATGCCTTAAATGTCTGGGGCCAGTTGCCGTGATAACCGTGGGCGGCCAGCAGGATCTCAGCCACCTTTCGATCTCCGCGTGAAAGGAGAGCCTGAACATAGGCCCGGCGCGGCACATCGATATTGGTCCTGACATTGGCAACCCTTCTCAGGCCGTTTTTAATCAGCTTTATCTTCTTATTCAAAGCGCCGATATCATCCATGGGAGCCCATTGAAAGGGAGTAACGGCTTTGGGCACGAAACAGTTCAAGCTCAAGGTGAGTTCCCCTATATGTCTCCGAATCCGGCTCGATTGCAGGAACCTGCCTTTGATCTGTTTACACAGGGTAACGATTGCCTGGACATCCTCCATGGTTTCGGTGGGCAGGCCGATCATGAAATAAAGCTTGATATTGGGTATTCCGCCGGCAACAAGGACCTCTGCGGCATTGAGGATATCATCTTCGGTGATCCCCTTGTTAATGACTCTGCGCATACGTTCGGACCCTGCTTCGGGTGCAATGGTTGCGGTCTTGACCCCGCTTTGCCGAAGTGTCGCCACAAGTTCGGGTGCCATGGCATCGGCCCGCAAAGAACTGAAAGAGATCCTGCTTTGACCGGCATATGTGGTACAAAGCTGTCGAATCCAGGGAAGATCTGAAACAGCGGCCCCCACCAACCCGATTTTGTCGGCAGCGGCAATGCCACGGGCCATGCATTTTTCCAGCAGATCCAATGGCCTGAACCTCGGGGGTCGATAAACAAAACCGGCGGTGCAGAAACGGCATCCGTGGGGACATCCGCGGCTGACCTCGATCAAATAGGTATCTGCAAAAGTCGTATCGGGAGTCAAGACGGCACTGCAGGTCGAAATAGTTGACAGGTCCCGCACATAAATTCGACGAATTTTTTCCGGAACATCGGCTGCCGGCTCAAAATCGCGGACTGTTCCGTCGGAGTTATAGCACGGGAGGTAAAGAGAAGGAGCGTAGAGACCCGAAACACCGCGGGCCAGTTTTTCAAGACATTTGCCCCTGGGAGCGTCAACATCCCGGCAATTTTCATCATAACCGGCAATGAATTCGGAAAGCAGAGCCTCGGCTTCTCCAAGCAGGAAACAGTCGATAAACGGGGCAATAGGTTCGGGGTTCAAAAAACAGGCAACCCCTCCGGCCACAACCAGAGGAAGGGGGGTTTCTCGCTGGTCGGCCAGGAGAGGAATGCCGGTTTTTTCAAGAATGGACAAAAGGTTGGAATAATCGTTTTCAAAGGAGATCGAAAATGCGATAATTTCAAAATCGGTAACAAGCCTTCCGGATTCAACTGAAACGATGGGCCGTGACGGCCCGGCATCGGGCTCCGGCAGAAATACCCGCTCACACACAACGTTATCCATGCTGTTGAGCAGCCGGTAAACTGTCTGAAACCCCAGATTTGACATACCGACAAAGTAACGGTTCGGATAGATAAGGGCCAGACTGATCCGGTCGCGCCACTGCTTGCGAACCGTTCCTGTTTCTTTTTCAATAAATCTTTTATCCGCCCTGCTGTTTTTTGTACCCATCAGCGCCCGGCAATAACTTTAATTCTGGAATCCAGCCCCGGTCCGCCCGGAAACGTCCGCAACATCTGTTCTCCGGCAAAAATGTCCGTATGGTATCGGTTTCAGGCAGCCATAACTCTTTCGGGCTTATCCATCGTGATTAAATTAATGGCATGGTTTGCCGCAATCCGGCCCCGGCGTTCACCAGCCGATCTTCTTTCCGGGATATGCAGTGTATAACTGAACTGCCTTCTTTCAATCCGCAGACGTCTGTCGTTACTTGAAACAACTCGTGTTGGCATTAATTTATTCATTTATCCCTCCTGCATTCAGGTGATATTAAATGAAAAAGCTGTATCTGATAATTACAGCGGGCAATCGCAAGCCGATACGCAAAATATCCGGCTTTTGGAATCCACGCCGCTAATCAGTCGGCTTTCCTTCTTAAAAAAGTCGGTACATCAAGGTCATTATTGTCGATAATAATCCCTTTGTAGCCCCGATAAGTGGCGCCGGATGATTCACCAACGGCTTTCTGTTCCCTCAGGAATGTCGGTTCGTCAAGATTGGTGGCCGCCTGCATTTCAGCCGGGGTGAGATCCCTTAATTTGCCCCGCGGTGCAAACTCCGCAATTTTTTCCGGGCCGGCAAGGCTATCTGAACCGTTTCCTATACCGGTTGCAATAACGGTGACCCGCATTTCATCTCCCAGGCTGTCATCGATAACCGTCCCCCAGATAATCTCGGCCTCATCGCCGACCTCCTGGTAAATTCTGTCGGAAGCTTCGGTCATCTCCTCCATGGTCAAATCACTGGTACAACTGATGTTCATCAAAACGCCTTTGGCCCCTGAAATGGAAATATCCTCCAGAAGGGGATGAGAAATGGCCCGCTCGGCAGCTTCCACTGCCCGATTCTCACCGCTTGCGATACCGATACCCATAATGGCCATGCCGGCCCTGGACATGGTAGTCCGAACATCGGCAAAATCAAGATTCACCAGCCCCGGCATCATGATCAGATCGGTGATACCTTTAACCGAATGCAGCAGTACCTCATCGGCTTTTTTAAACATATCGACCATTTTTGCGTTTTTAGATGCCAGTCCCCGAAGGCGGTCATTAGGAATCGTAATGACGGTATCCGCCACATCTTTCAGTGCGTCGATCCCCTCATCTGCCTGGCGGGCACGCTTTTTGCCCTCGAATGAAAACGGCCGGCTCACCACCGCCACCGTAAGGGCGCCCATTTCCTTGGCAATCTCGGCAATCACAGGTGCCGCCCCCGTACCGGTGCCTCCGCCGAAGCCTGCTGTGATAAATACCATATGGCTGTCTTCCAGGGCGTTTTGGATAGCATCCGTGTTCTCAAGGGCCGCATCCCGGCCGACCTGGGGATTGGCGCCTGCCCCAAGCCCCTCGGTCAACCGTTCCCCCATTTGAATCTTCACCGGCGCCTTGGAGGTCTCAAGACTCTGGGCATCGGTATTGGCCACAATGAACTTTACCCCTTTCAACTGGGATTCAATCATATTATTGATGGCGTTACCGCCCGCCCCGCCAACACCGATCACCTTTATCTTTGCCGATTTTTCATTTTCCACGTAGGTAAACATTTCCCCCCCTTTGTCTGATTGTTAATTGATAATTACCGAACCCGTATAAACCGGAAATAACAAATCCATTTAAATTACATCCCGAAACCATTTTTTCATGCGGGTCATCACACGGTTAAAAATATTTTTATCCCGAATTCTGAATTTTTTCCGCACCTGATGACGCGCTCCATATATGACCAGCCCTACACCCGTGGCGTACATGGGGTTATTGACAACATCCACCAGACCGCTGATACCCATGGGCCTGCCCAGACGGGTGGGCACATTGAATATGGATTCGGCAACTTCGACGGCATTGTCAAGCAGGGCCGTTCCCCCGGTGAGAACCATTCCCGAAGTGATGAGATCTTCCATACCGGCCCGGTAGATTTCCCGGCGGACAAGAGTGTATATCTCCTCCATACGCGGCTCCAGAATTTCCCCGAGAATCTGGCGGGGCAGTTTTCGGGGCTTGCGTCCGCCCATACCCGGCACCTCGATGGTTTCTTCTCCATTGATGTCGCGGGTCAGGGCCGTACCGTATTTTTTCTTTATTTTTTCGGCTTCACCCAGTGGTGCCCTCAACCCGATGGCAATATCATTGGTCAGATTGTTGCCGCCAAGGGCCAGCACAAAAGTATGCTTGATATTTTTACCTGAAAAAACGGCCAAATCCGATGTTCCGCCCCCCAGGTCCAGGAGTGCCGTACCCAGTTCCTTTTCCTCTTCGGTGAGAACCGCCTCTCCGGAAGCAAGCGACTCCAGAACAATGTCACATACATCAAGACCGCTGCGGTTGGCGCATTTAACAATGTTATGGGCCGAGGTTACGGCCCCGGTGACAATGTGAATTTTGGCTTCCAGGCGAACACCGGCCATTCCCACCGGGTTTTGGATACCGGCCTGGTCATCCACTATAAATTCCTGCGGGAGTACATGAATCACTTCACGATCCATGGGAATCGCCACGGCCCGGGCCGCATCAATCACCCGTTCGACATCATTTTGTGTAATTTCGGCCCCCTTGATGGCAACGATACCATGGCTGTTAAAACCCGTGATATGACCACCGGCGATTCCGGCATAGACAGAGGATATTTCACAACCGGCCATGAGTTCGGCCTCTTCAACAGCCTTTTTAATGGAGTCCACGGTGGATTCGATATTGACCACCACCCCCTTGCGCAGTCCTATGGAAGGGTGGGTGCCGATGCCTATGATATTTATCTCATTGCCGGATATTTCTCCGACAACGGCACACATCTTGGTCGTTCCGATATCCAGACCGACGATTATGTTTTCATTTCCCTGCAACTTAGACCTCCTTGTGGTCGGCACTTGTTCCCGGCATGTTGGTGTTCACAATGATACGATCAATATTGTTAAGGTCGATTTGCCGAATATCCGGCAAATTCGACTGCCTGTTAAGATAACTCAGTACATTTCTCAACCGGACATATTTATCCGGGTAGTTGCCATAACCCAGTTTGATGACCGTCGTTCGATCAAAGGCCATCAGGGTCAGTCCCATTTCCCGGTCCACCTGAATTCTTTTAATCAGGTGGTTCGGCACCGCACTTTTGCGATCCATTCCAAGCCTCAGCACATCAAGTACCGCGCTGTAGGCCGAACCGTGGGGAACACCGGCTACATTAAGATCGGAATAGGTCAGCCCGCTGATAAGCGGCAGATGATCTGGATCGGAAGGTCTGTATTTTTTAAATATTTCACCATTGGTATCGATAAGAAATTTCTGTCCCAGATCCAGCATGGCCAGTGGAATCCGCTCTTTAATGCGGATGATGATGGCATCCGGCAATTCCCTGCGTACTTCGGCATCGCCAATCCAGGGATGGGCGACAAGTCTTTTGCGGGTCAATGCAAGGTTGACATGCAGAATATTGACGCCCGGGCTGATCCTGGCCTGACTGCAAATCTGCCCCCGGGCCAGCCGATGCATTCCCTGAATCCGTATCTCCCGTGCACTGAAATAATCACACTGGGTCAGCAGATCATAACCGAATACAAAAAGAGAGCTTACCCCTGCCAGTAGTATCAGGCCGCTGCATACCTTCAAACCGGACATCAAACGCTTCCATAACAAAACACATTTTTGCGGTCCGTTCTTTTTTTTGTAGCGATTTTTCGACTTTTTCTTATGCCCCAACAATTTTCACCTCTGGCTGCAGCCTGATACCAAATTTTTTAAATACGGTCTGTTGAGCATGTTCCATCAATGCCAGGATGTCGGCTGCGCATGCGTTGTCCCGGTTGACGATAAAATTGGCATGAACCGTCGAAATCTGCGCCCCGCCGATGCGTTTTCCCTTCAACCCGGCCTCTTCCATGAGTTGACCGGCGGTTTTGCCGGCCGGGGGGTTTTTAAAAAAACATCCGGCACAGGGCAAACCAACAGGCTGTTTTTTCATGCGCTCGTGCATCAGCACACGGGTCTCTTTTTCCAGAGCCTGCGTATCAAAGGACTGTAATTTAAAACCGCCTTCAATGATGACTGACGACTCCGGATTCTCATCACTGCCGATAATTCCGGCCAGCCGGCGGTATTCAAATCGCAGGCTGCCCCGGTCAAAGCTTATTATTTTTCCATTGGAATCAAGCATCGTGACCGATGTCAGAATATCGGCCATACATCCGGATGCCGTGCCTGCATTCATCATAATCGCACCGCCTACGCTCCCTGGAATACCCGCGGCAAAACTCAGGCCTTTGAGCCCCTGCTTGACGGCGAACCCGCACAGAGTGCCGAGTCTGGCCCCCGCCATGGCGGTAATGATCATTCGGCCGGCCTCTGGACTCTTATTTTTTCTTATCCTGTCAAAACCTTTTGACAGCACAACAACCATGCCCCGGATACCCGAATCCTTTACCAGCGTGTTGGTTCCTCCTCCCATGACCAGCAGCGGAAGTTTTCTTTTTTTACAGCCGTCGATGAGCTCAACCAGATCTTCAACGCTCTCGGGATGCGCCAGGATGTCCGCCGGCCCCCCGACCTTAAACGAAGTATACCCTGACATGGGTTCTTCAAACCGGATACTGCCGCCGAAACGGCCTGTAAGCCACCTGTGGGTTTCTTCGTTCAAGGTTTCCCCATTTTATCAAGTATGGTCATTCCGACTTTCCACACATCACCTGCACCCAGTGTAAGGAGGATATCTCCCTTGTCGAGAATCGGATGCAGCTTTTCAACGGCCTCTTCAAAACTGTCGGCGGACAGTACCTGTTTATGACCATGTGCACGAATAGCTTCAGCAAGACCGCGGCTGTCGATTCCCGCAATCTCTTTTTCACTGGCAGCATATATAGGAAGCACCATAAGCAGGTCAGACTGGTAAAAACAGCGGCTGAATTCATCAAACAGCGCCCTGGTCCGGGTGTAGCGGTGCGGTTGAAACACCACTACTTTACGGCGGTCGGGCCAGCTTTTTTTGACTGCCTGCAGTGTGGTTTTAATTTCCGTGGGATGATGCCCGTAGTCGTCCACAACAACTATACCGCGGGCCCGGCCCTTGATTTCCAGACGGCGCTGAACCCCTTCGACTGTTTCCAGAGCCTTCTTGATGACGTCAAAAGGAAGATTCAGCTCATTTCCGACGGCAATACCGGCCAGCGCATTATACACATTATGGACACCGGGCAGGTTTAATGTAATATCGCCCAGTACGGTGCCCTCGTGACAGATGGTAAACCGGGTCTTAAGTCCTTCGAATACGACATCCCGAGCCTGGAAATCTGCCTGATTTGTCATGCCGTAGGTTTTAAACCGGTTTTTTATTTTTGGAATCAGACTTTGAACAGGCTCGTTGTCAAGACAAAGAATTGCCAGTCCGTAAAAAGGGATACGATCCAGAAAATCACAAAAAACCTGTTTAATCTCATCCAGGTCTTTGTAAAAATCGAGATGTTCACGATCGATATTGGTGACAACGGCAATACTGGGGGAGTATCTTAAAAAAGACCCGTCGCTTTCATCGGCTTCGGCGACGATAAACTCCCCCTTGCCCATCAGTGCGTTGGAACCGATGTTTTTCAATTTTCCACCGATCACAACGGTGGGATCCAGGCCGCCGCATTCCAGAATCGAAGATACCAGGGAAGTCGTGGAGGTCTTGCCATGGGCCCCTGCAATTGCGATGCTGTATTTCAAACGCATGAGTTCAGCCAGCATTTCAGCCCGGGGTATAACCGGTATGGACGCCCTCCGGGCCTCCTTTATTTCCGGGTTGTCGGAACTGATGGCCGATGATGTTACCACCACATCGGCACCGGCGATCTGCCCTCTATCATGTCCCTCAAAGAAAATACCGCCCAGGCTCTGCAGGTTGCGTGTAATATCCGATGACGTTAAATCGGATCCGGAAACCTGGTATCCAAGGTTTAAAAGCAACTCGGCAATACCGCTCATGCCGATTCCGCCGATTCCTACAAAATGTATGTGATATTTTTTTTGATACATTGTCTCTATGTCCGCTCCGGTATCATATTTAAGAAAACCGGAGAACTTTTAGCTTTTAGCTGTTAGCTTTTAGCCCCGCAAGCAATCGGTAGCAATCCGCCACAATAGCCTCGGCCGCATGAGGATGTCCCAGATTCGCTGCCCGCCGGGCCATGCCGGCAAGCTGATGCGGCTTCTTTTCATAATACCGGATCCGCCGTGCCAGCAATCTGCCGTCAAGATCCTTTTCCAGTATCGTTTCAGCGGCCCTTCCATCACTCAGCATTCGGCCGTTTAATACCTGATGATTAACCGTAAATACTTGTTTTTTTACACGTTTTCTGCCTGCCTCACGCAGAATCCCGCTTCGAACGGGATTGCCGGTGATCCTTGTTTTCGCCGGATTAAAAACTGCCGGCGGATTTTCAAATGACACATAAATCCGGTCAGCTATTCCGGCGAGCATCCGATTGGTCAGCCCTGGCAGAATATTCTGCTCGTGCAGCACGATTTTAATTTTCAAAAGCTTAGCTGCCACGGCCACCGGTCCCGCGGCATAACTGCCCATACCGATGACCAGGCCGGGCTTGAATTTTTTAATGATTCGTATTGATTGAAAAATTGCAATCGGGATTTTCAACAGGGCCTTTACCTGATTAACAACCCCCCGCTGCTTAAAACCTTCGACACAAATCTGTTTTAGCTCAAAACTCTTTTCAGACAGCATTGACTGCTCAAGGGCATTACCAGTGCTCACGAAAACAATCTTGTTACAAGGGTCTTTCGCCGTAAAAGCCTGAGCAATGGCAATTCCCGGAAAAAGGTGCCCTCCGGTACCGCCCCCGGCGATCATTATTCTTAAAGGGCCCTGCCGGCGCGGTTCGATTACCGCGGTGTTTTGGTCCGCAATTGTTTTTCCGCGGTTCAATTCAGGCCCGTTTGCCACTGTTTGCTCCTATATTCATCAATATGCCCACAGCCGCCATGTTCAGCAGCAAAGATGATCCGCCGTAACTTAAAAAGGGCAGGCTCAACCCCTTGGTGGGCAAAAGTCCCAGGGTGACAGCCATATTCACGCAGACCTGCAGCCCGATTGAAATCGTGAGACCAGCGGCCACAAACATGCCGAAAGTATCTGATGTGGTTCTGGCTATTGTGAGCCCCCTCCAGAAAATAAGGATGTAAAGCCCCATGATTGCAAGAACGCCGATCAGGCCGAGCTCTTCACCGATGACTGAAAAAATAAAGTCGGTATGAGGCTCTGGAAGATAAAACAGCTTTTGATACCCTTTGCCGATGCCCGTACCCCACAGCCCCCCCGTACCAAATGCCATCAGGCTGTGAACAATCTGATAGCCCGCATCGGTGGGATACTTCCAGGGGTCCATGAAACTCAGGAGCCTGGCAAACCGATAGCTGGCATTGATCATTACAAAATAACCTATGGGCAGCAAAACCAGGAGTGTCGATCCAAGGTGCCACAGCCGGACCCCGCCCAGAAAGAGCATGATCCAGGTTATGACTGTCAGCATCACCGCGGAACCGAAATCAGGCTGCAGCATGATCAATGCTGTAAAAACTCCCAATATCAGCAGGTGCGGCAGAAATCCCACGGAAAACTCCTTTATCCGGCCCTCTTTTTTAGTCATGGAATAGGCCAGAAAAATAATCAGTGCAAAACGGGCAAATTCAGCCGGCTGAAAGCTGAAAGACCCGAACCTGAGCCACCGCAGAGCACCTCCCGCGGAATGCCCCAGATCCGTAACCAGGACAGCCAGCAGTAAAACCCAGGCAAAAATCAACATCGGGTATACCAGTGAACGATAAAACCGGTAGGGAAAATGCCGGCAAAACACCAGAGTCATTATACCGAGAACTGAAAAAATTCCCTGCTTGACCAGAAAATAGTAATCGGTTTTAAATTTTTTCAAAGCCAGAGCGCTGCTGGAGCTGTATATCATCACAATGCCGATGCCAACCAGAAAAAGTACGGGAAAAAGCAGCTTGAGATCATAGGCTGCCGCTGGAAATTGTTTTGCGATTTTTCCCGTTTCTTTTTTCATTTTAATTGTTTAACCGCGTCCGTAAAAACCTCGCCCCGGTGGGCGTAGCTGCCGAACATATCAAAACTGGCACAGGCCGGAGATAACAGAACGACATCCCCGGAAACCGCCGCCCGATCGGCCATTGCCACTGCCTCCGCCATATCCCCGGCAAATTCGGGAACCCGTCCGGTGTCCCCTGCCAGAGCCGTTGCTATTTCCCGGCCGCTTTCACCAATGAAAATCAGATGTTTCACATGCCGGCGAACCAGAGGAGAAAGCACCGAAAAATCACTGTCTTTGTTGCGGCCGCCCATAATCAGTATTACCGGATCGTTAAAACATTCAAGAGCTCTGGCTGTGGCATCCACATTGGTTGCCTTGGAATCGTTAATAAAACGGACATTATTGATTGCAGCGATATGTTCGATCCTGTGGCTTAAACCCTTAAATTCGCGCAGGGCCGATCGAATCCCCTGTTCCGTCGCACCGGCAGCCAGTGCTGCAAGAGCCGCGGCGGCGGCATTTTCCAGGTTATGCGGTTCGGAAACATTGATATCGGCAATGTCTATAAATATCTCCCCTGTAGATGGTGCTCCGGCAGGCTTTCTTACATCCGCTGTTCCGGGCGTATCAAAACGGGCATTTATGAAAATACCGTCCTTTTTTATATCAACACCGGCCTGCTTTATGTTTTTGTCTGCAAAGTACACTTTCCGGCTTTTGATGCTTTGGGCCATTTTCCCGATCAACGGATCAAGCCCGTTCAAAACGGCAATATCGGTTTTTTTCTGATTCTTAAAAAGCCTGAACTTTGATCCGGCATAGGCTGAAAAATCGGGATAACGGTCAAGATGGTCCGGACGGATGTTCAGCAGCACGGCAATCCGGGGATGAAAAGCACTGATCGTATCCAGTTGAAAGCTGCTGACTTCCAGGACAATTCTCCGGGCCTTGGGGCCCTTATCCGCATAAGCGATCAGCGGGGTACCGATATTTCCTCCTGTAAAAGTTTGTAACCCGGAATTTTCAAGCATCCGGCCGGTCAATTCAGTGGTTGTGGTTTTGCCGTTGGTCCCGGTAATTGCTATCACCGGTTCACTGACAAATCGCGCGGCAAACTCAAGCTCACCGGCAACAGGTACCCCGCATGCCAGTGCACGCCTGATCGGAGCAATAGTATGGGGCACCCCGGGGCTGATCACGATCTGGTCGGCGGCTTCAAAAGACTCTGTCCTGTGCTCTCCAAGTTCCAGGCACACACCCATGTCGCGCAGATGTGCGGCAGATTCCGCCAGATCCTTTTCAGGCGCCGTATCCGTCACCGTAACCGCGGCACCCTGCCGGGCTGCAAAACAGGCCGTTGCAAAACCGGATCTGCCAAGACCGACAACCACTATTTTTTGATTTGAAAGTGCCATCTTCAATTAACCTTCAATCTTCAGCCTTCTACCTTAATTTCAAGGTACTCATGGAAATCAGCGCCAGCATAATTGCGATAATCCAGAATCGTACGATCACCTTGGGTTCGGGCCACCCTTTTAATTCAAAATGGTGATGCAGCGGCGCCATTCTAAAAATTCTGCGGCCCCTGGTAGCCTTGAAAAAACCTACCTGGAAAATAACAGACAGGGCCTCAACCACGAACAGGCCGCCTACCAGCACCAGCAGTATCTCCTGCTTGGTGATGACCGCCACCGTTCCAAGGGCCGCGCCCAGCGGCAGTGAGCCCACATCCCCCATGAAAATCTGGGCCGGATAGGCATTGAACCATAAAAACCCCAGCCCGGCCCCGGCCAGGGCACCGCAAAAAACCGTCATTTCCCCGCCGCCGGCCACATAACCGACCTGCAGGTAACCGGATATCTCTACATGTCCGGCAATATAGGAAAAAATCATATAGGTACCGGCGGCCACGATCACCGGGCCGATGGCCAGCCCGTCCAGGCCGTCGGTCAAGTTGACGGCATTGGAGGCTCCAACGATCACGAGGGGCGCAAAAAAGATATATCCCCAGCCAAGGTTGGGTGAAATATTTTTCAAAAACGGCAGCGTGACGCAGGTGTTAAAATCCGGATTGACATAAACCAGAATTCCGGCCAGAAGGGCGATAACGATCTGCAGGCCGAGCTTGCCGCGGGCGCTCAACCCCTTGCTCTGTTTTTTTACCTGCATCAGGTAGTCATCGACAAATCCAACTCCGCCGAAACCGACGGTCACCAGCAAAACGATCCAGACGAAATAGTTGGACAAATCACTCCAAAGCAACGTGGATAAAACCACCGAAAAGATAATCAGAGTGCCGCCCATGGTGGGCGTACCGGCTTTTTTCAGATGGGTTTGCGGCCCATCATTCCGTACATATTGCCCCACCTGCAGGATCGCAAGCTTACGGATGACCCAGGGGCCGAAAAAAAAACAGATCAAAAGGGCCGTAAGACCGGCCCAGATAGTCCTGAAGGTAATGTAACGAAATACATTAAATCCTGAAAAAACAGTGTGCAGTGGATATAAAAAATAATACAGCATTATTTATTTGCCCAATTCTTGATTTCCTTGACTGTTCTTTCCATTGCCATCCCCCGCGATCCTTTTACCAGCAGCCAATGATCCGGGGACAGATACTGTTTGAGATCACGGATAATTTCCACCTGGCTGCCGGTAAAAATATTGTCTCCATCCATGCCCTGTGAAAGGGCGCCGTCGGCAATGGCCCGTGAAAATGCACCGGTAATGTAGATGCGGCCGATTCCTGCATTGGCCGCCTTTTTTCCGATTTCAAAATGAAGTGCCGCGGCATCATCGCCGAGTTCAAGCATATCCCCGGCAACCATGACAACCGGTTTTCCCTCGGCCAGCACCATAAGTGTTCTTATGGCGGCCTTCATTGAATCCGGATTGGCGTTGTACGTATCATCGATAATATTCAGTCCCATGGATGTCCGCAGGAGATTCATACGTCCGTGCACGGGCCGAAAACTTTCCAGACCTATTTTGATTTCACCGGCCGAAAACCCCAGTTGATACCCCACGGCCGCAGCCGCCAGGGCATTGGAAACCATGAAATCACCATGGGCCTGAAGGTCAATGCAAATTTCTTCCCCCGGCACTTCAAGGATAAAAGAATTTTTCCTGCCTGATGCACCAGTGGCTTTGCCTTTGATGTCGGCCGTTGCTCCCATGCCGAATAAAAGCACCGGCAGCACCTGTTTTTGAGAAAGCTTCAGTGTCCTGGGATCATCGGCGTTTAAAATAATCGTTCCGCCCGGTCTGATTTTTTCAAGCAGCTCGGCCTTGGCCTGCATCACTCCGTCAATGGAACCCAGACCCTCCAGATGGGCCGGCCCGATATTGGTAATAATGCCCACATCCGGAGAACAGATCTCCGCCAGGCGCCGGATCTCTCCGAAATGATTCATACCCAGTTCCACAACTGCCCATCTATGTGCCGGTGTCAACTGTAAAAGGGTCAGCGGCAGTCCGATTTCATTATTAAAGTTACCCGTTGGCGTCAGAGTAGCATGACGTCCGGCAATAACGGCGGTTATCATGGCCCGGGTTGAGGTTTTTCCGTTTGATCCCGTGACGGCCACCACCGAAACATCTGCCCGCCGCCGGTTGAATGCCGCCATGTCCCCCAGGGCACGGGTCGTATCATCCACGGCAATACAGACGACATCCCGCTTTTGCCGCCTGCCGATGGGCAGGGTGCTAATTTTATCCCGGCCGACTACCAGCCCGTGAACCCCGGAATCGATTACATCCGCGGCAAAACAATGACCATCATGGGCAGGGCCTTCTATGGCGACAAACAAATCCCGTGCGGTAATCATGCGTGAGTCGATACCGACGCCTTTAAAACCGCGATCTCCTGACCCGGAAATCAGGGTGCCCCCGGTGGCATCGAGAATATCCTGAACCGACCATGGGATAAGATCTGTATTTTTTGCCATATTTTTAACCTGTAAATTGCAGCCTGCATCTACTTCAGCGGCTGAAACTTACCAATCGCTTTTTCAGCCACCTGTTTATCATCGAAATCTATAATTTTCCTGCCGAGCACCTGGTAGTTTTCATGGCCCTTGCCCGCGATCAGCACAACATCTCCGGGATGTGAGGCCCTGATACCGATATCAATGGCCCGGCCCCGGTCAGCTTCAACAACATATCCCTTTTCCGCAAAACCGTTTTGAAAATCGGCAGGCAGGTACGCCCTGGAAGCTGTTCTGCGGATACCTTTGACAATCCCGTCGATAATCTCCAGGGGATCTTCCGTGCGGGGATTATCCGATGTGATCACGGAAAAATCACACAACCTGCCTGCAATTTCACCCATTTGTGGCCGTTTTGTACGGTCCCGGTCACCACCGCAGCCGAAAATACAGATAATACGGCATGAAGTAACCGCCCTGATTGCAAGAATTACATTTTTCAGAGCATCCGGCGTATGGGCATAATCCACATACACAAATCGATCCCAGCGGCCGCCGGCAACCGGTTCAAGACGGCCGGACACATACGGCAGCCGCTTTATTCCCTGCCGGATGGACTCAAGATCCATTTCAAGAGCGATACCCACGCCAACCGCACTTAAAATATTTTCCAGATTATAACGGCCCACCAGGGGCGAGTTGAAAACCAGCGTCCCGGAGGGTGTATGTATCCTCCCGCCAATCCCGTCAAGTGCATGGGAGATCTCTTCCGGCCGGATTACCGCACTTTCGCGGCTGCCTGTTCCAATGCATTGCATCTCGATCGTATTAACAAGTTCCCTGCCTTTTTCATCATCAATGTTGACGACTGCCCGGGCTCTGCTCTTTTTGGGCCCCTGATTTAAAAAGACGGTAAACAGTTTCTTTTTACACTGCCAGTAGGAATCCATGTCCCCATGGTAATCCAGATGATCCTGACTCAAATTGGTAAATACCCCCACATCCAGGTAACAGTTGCAGATTCGCAAAAGATCTATGGCATGGGATGAGATCTCCATCACCACATGCGTTACACCGCAACCAAGCATTTCAGACAGTATACGCTGAATATCCAGGGATTCCGGAGTGGTTACGGGATTGGGAAAGGTTTTACCGTCATAATGATAGTTGATGGTACCGATAAGGCCCACCTTGTGTCCGGCCGCGGCAAGGATGCTTTCAACCAGATAAGTTGTAGTGGTTTTGCCGTTGGTGCCGGTGATACCGATGACACACAGATGTTCAGACGGTCGGCCGAAAAAAGCGCTGGATATGCCCCCCAGAGCTTTGCGGGTGCTGGAGACTGTAACCACAGTGGTATCTCGTACCACTTCTTTCTGGGCCAGAATCGCGACCGCCCCTCTTGCCAGGGCATGGTCGATAAAATCATGACCGTCGGCCGCAAAACCGGGAATGGCTGCAAACAGACCGCCGGGAGTAACCTCCTGGGCCCGGCAGTGAATGGAGCGGATATCCGGATCATGGGCATCGGATAAAGCCGGGTGGCAGATTGGAGTTTCCTCTATCAGCACCATGGCCTCTTTCAACAGTTTTGAAAGCTTCATCCCATCACCTTCCCTGTTTGAGCGGCCCTTAGGGGCGTTTCCGGTTTCCGGGATGGAATATTCAGGTAATTCAGGGATTCTTCGGCAATTGTTCTGAAGACAGGGGCCGCCACAATACCGCCGTAATGTTGTTTCTCCGGTTCATCAATAACCACCAGAATGGTCAGCTTGGGAGCCCGGGCCGGCACAAAACCGACAAATGAAGCAACGTATTTTCCCTTGGCATATCCTCCGCTGCGGTCGACTTTTTGTGCAGTACCGGTTTTCCCGCAAACAGTATAACCCTCGAGTGCCGCCTGTACACCGGTACCGCCGCTGGTGGTAACGGTCCGCAGAATTCTTCTTACCGTTCGGGCCGTTTCAGACGAAACAACCTGTCGTATCTTCTGGGGTGTTGTATTTTTAATCAACCGTCCGTTTGTATCGGTGATAGCCTGAACAACATAGGGTTTCATCAAAATTCCATCGTTGGCAATGGCGGAAACCGCAGCCGCAAGCTGAACGGCTGATACGGACATGCCCTGACCAAAGGCAATGGCGCCGGCATCAATGCTCGACCACCGTTTCCACGAAGCCAGGCTACCGGATGTTTCTCCGGGACAATCGATACCGGTCTTTTGACCGAACCCAAAATTTCGTAAAACCGTATATAAAAATTCCTGATCGATGCTCTGCCCCACCTTGACGGCCCCGATATTACTAGAATATTTTACGATCTGCTGCAAGGACAGCCAGTCATGGGGATGGGTGTCGTGAACCGTGTGTTTACCGACTTTAAACGAACCGTTTTCGCAGAAAAAAATTGTATTGGGGGTGCAGATGCCCGATTCGATGGCTGCGGCGGCACTGAATATCTTCATGGTGGAACCCGGTTCAAACGGATCGGTTATGGCCCGGTTACGCCACAGTTCCTTGTCATAGCTGCCAAAGGCGTTGGGATTAAAATTAGGGTTTTGAGCCAGGGCAAGGATCGCGCCGGTTTTGGGCGCCATGACAATGGCCATGCCTGAACGGGCTGAAAAACGGGTAACGGCTTCCTGCAGCGCGTTTTCCGCAATATACTGAATATTCCGGTCGATGGTCAGAACCAGATTGTTGCCGCCCTCACTGTCATGATCCTCTTTTTCCTCATTAAATCCGCGTCCGAGAGCGTCTTTCAGTACCGTTACCTTGCGGGTCGGACCTTGAAGATAATTTTCATAACGATATTCAAGACCCTCCAGTCCGCGTCCTTCGGTGCCGGAAAAACCCAGGACGGATGCCGCCAGACCGCGATTGGGATAAAACCGGCCATATGCCGGGATGAAATCGATCCCCGTGATTTCCAGGGCTGATACCGCATTGGTTTCCCTGGGAGTGACCTGCCGCTTGAGCCAGACAAAAGAGCGCTTTGAGATCAGTTTGCGTTTTACATTCCTCTTGTTGAGATCAAGTGCTTTAGCCAGGACCCCGGCGGTCCGGTCGGGATCCGAAATCATCCGGGGATAAGCGGCAACCGAGGTGGTGTCAATGCTGACCGCCATTTCAATATGGTTTGCGTCATATATGGTTCCGCGGCGGCCCTGTTTCACCAGGTCCCATGTGTATTGATCAGCAGCTTTGCTGGACAGCCAGGAGGTGCGAAAAATTTGCAGATAGGCGGCCTTGGTGCCTATGGCTCCGAAAAGCATGGTAAAAACGATGCCGATCAGGATCAGGCGCAGCCTGATATATTTTTTTTCTGAAAAGGTCATGGAATAATAATAGTCTGTTCCGGTTTCGGGGTAATCAGCCCCAATCGTTCTCTGGCTATACGGGCAATCCGTTGCGGAGATTTTAACCGCGCCAGTTCGATCTTCAGATTATTTCTGATGGCCACTCCCTCCTTGTGATCGGCAACGGCTCTGGATATTTCATAGCCGACCCGGGTACACTGAACCCGGCACCAGGTATAAGAAAAAAGTTCAATCATGAACAGCACCATGAAAACAATCCAGACCCAGGTAAATCTCTGATTCATGGAAGATTTTTTTTTTGGAGCCATCGGGAACCTTTGAACTCTTTTATATTTTTTCAGCAGCTCTCAATTTTGTTGATCGTGCCATCCGGTTTTTCCGAATCTCCGCATCCGTGGGACGCACAGTCCTGCGTGTCAGCACACGCATTGTTTTTTGCTTGCTGCAAACACATTTGGGAAAATCCGGCGGGCAGATGCATGCCGTTTCCATATCCCTTAAACTGTGTTTGACGATCCTGTCCTCCAGCGAATGAAACGACAACACACACAGACGTCCGCCGGGCGTTAGAAGATCCGCGGCAGTCTGCATAAATGCCTTGAGTCTTTCAAGCTCTTGATTAACGGCAATTCTTAGAGCCATAAACGTGCGGGTGGCCGGATGAATCCGGTGCTTTGCACTAAAGCCGGCCGGCATGACACTGCATATCAACTCCGCCAGTTGCCTGCTTGTTGTGATCGGCGTCTGCTTTCTTTCGGTTATGATTTTACGGGCGATTTTCCGCGACATACGCTCTTCTCCGTATTGCCGGAAAATTCGGGCAAGTTCCTTTTCGGACATACGGTTGACCAGGTCCCCGGCACTGGTTGAAGACCTGATGTCCATTCTCATGTCCAGAGGTTCATCTTTAAGAAAACTGAAACCCCGACCGCTGGATTCAAGCTGATGAAGTGAGAGACCGAGATCGAGAAGAATACCGTCCACGGCAAAGACATCTGATTGTGCAAGAAGTTCGGGAAGCCTGGTAAAATCGGCATGAAAAAGTCGGACGCTGTCTTCAAACGGCCGTAATACCTCTCGGGCATTAACAATTGCATCAAGATCCTGATCCAGACCGATAAGCCGGCCCCCGGGCATGATTCGCGGCAATATGGCCCTGCTATGCCCGCAGCCGCCAAGAGTGCAGTCGACATAAGTTTTACCCGGACGGCAGTTCAGATATCCGAGCACTTCCTCAAGCATAACGGGAATATGATGATAAGACATGGAATCAGAGTCCTAACTGTGCAATTTCGTTTCTGACCTCCTCGTTTTTAAAATCTTCATCCAGATTCGCATGTTCCGCGTCCCACCTTTCCCTGGACCAGATTTCAAATATTTTCAACACGCCGACCAGCACGATCTCCTTTTTCAAATCCGCATACGTTCTGAGACTTGGAGGAAGCAGGATGCGACCCTGTTTATCGCAGGAGCAATCAAAGGCTCCGCCGATAAATACTCTTCTGAAACGGCGCATGGTCTCGCTGGTTCGGGCCAGGGAGAGTATCTTGTTTTCGACATTTTCCCATTCTTTATAAGGGTATGCCACCAGGCCGCCGTCAAAAGTGGAAACCATGACACCCCTATTTTCCTGGGCGTTGATGACATTCCGGAACCGGGTTGGAATGATAACCCTTCCTTTAACATCGATTTTATGATATGAACTGCCCCGAAACATAATCCACCTTAATCCACTTTAATCCACCTTATACGTATAAAAAGCGTATTTTACTTAAAGTGTCAAGAAAAAAACAAAAAATTATCATTTTTTATTAATAATTCACAAAAGTTAAACGTCGATATATGCAATCTATTTGGAAAGTGTATGCAAATATCGACGTTTAAAATTAGAAATTTGAAACCTTCAATCTGTTATGATTGATGCCTGTATTGCAGGATTGCGTTTAAGGTTCAGTGCAATGCTTGACAGCAGTGCTATCATTTTTCTATAATCAGTCATCATAAACAACGGGTCTGCATCAGGGCAAAAAACGGGGAAATCATGATAAAAAAAAGTTACGGCAAAACGGCTCCACTGCTTATCGGCGAACTGCTGATCAAAGAAGGCTATTTAAAAAAAGAAGATATCGATGCCGCCCTGAAAATTCAGCAAAAGGCAGCCGAGGCAGCCAAACTTCCCATGGGAGAGCTTCTTGTTCGAAAAAAACTGATTTCCCCCGAAGATCTGCAGATGCTGCTGGGACATCCCGACCTGCGTAAGGATATCGAAATTCTTGCCCTTGAAAAAGGTCTGATCAATAAAAAACAGATGGAAGATGCCGCTCTTGCCCGAAAAAAATCCGAACAGATGGGAAACACCCTGGTGCGGCTGGGATTTATTTCAAGAGATGATCTGGATGGCCTGATCGAACAGGAGCGCGGAGGCATTCAGCTGGGTGACCTGGCCCGTAATCTGAACATGATCACCGAGACCGAACTCAAGGAAACCCTCACCAGTAAAAACTTTCAAAGAACCATCGGCGAGATTGTCTGCGATATGGGTCTCATCAGCCCCGTCGATCTCAGCCGGGTGCTAAAAAAATACCGCAAACAGTTAAAAATCGGTGAAATTCTTCTGAAACAGGGTGTTATTGATGAGGGGCAGTACCAGGAAGTAACTCAGGAGCAGATCCACAGCACCGATACTTTGGGCCGCATCATGATCGACAAGGGGTTTATTTCCCAGGAGCAGCTCTGTGCTGCCCTGTCCAGGCAGTATAATATTCCGTTTAAAAAACTTTCAGGTTTTCAGTTCAATGAAAAGAAAAAAAAAGAACTGATCAAAACAGTCGGTTTGAAATATGCGGAAAAGAACCTGATCCTCCCCCTGGGCCTTAAGGAACAGCGAATTAAACTGGCCGTCACCAATCCTGCGGAAATGCTGGACAACCAGGATCTGTTGCCTCTATTTTCTCGTTTCGAGGTCGATTTGGTACTGGTTACCGAGGAAAATTTTCATGACCTTTTCAGATCGTTATACGGCAAAAGCATAAAAAATTTCAGGGCGGCCGGCGAAAAAAAAGCCCTGCAGGAAGATGTTGATCTTGT
>NBLJ01000003.1 GCA_002084545.1 Desulfobacteraceae bacterium 4572_123
ACTGCAAGAGCAGGCTGCGCAGGGTAGTCGTTTATTTTAATTTCCGGCATAGATATATCCATGGAATCTATCGGCTGTGAAATAAATTCTCTCGGTCTGTATTGTCTCAGCGGGCGTTTTGAGATTCAGGGCGCGGTTTTAATCTGATGACATTCCGGCTGTCATTTAGAACCTGTGTTCATGAATAAGCTTTCTCTCCGACACGCCATCAATTTTAGCCACTACTTCTACCTTTCATGTCCAGGGTATCGGCAACCTTAAGCACGCCCGCTTCAACTGTCAGACAGGATTCAGCTGTGTTATGGGCAATAACGGCATGGATCACCTCTGCTGTCACAATAGTAAGTTCCGGCTCTTTATAAAGTTGGCTTAATAATTGACGTGCCTTTGGATAAGCCAAAATAAGGCTATATCGCTCATGATCATCACGATGGATGGCAATACCGATATCATGAAGACAGGCAGCAAGCACCACGATTATTTCGGCGTCATCGTTCTCCATCAAATGGTGTTTCACAACACTGGATTCAACCCCTCCTTTAAGCAAGAGCCGTAGAATTCTCAAAGCCGCGTTGGCTACAATTCGAATATGGATCTCTCCATGGTCACTGATACCGATGCGATCCACGGCATTGACATTCGCACAACGCCATAATTGCAATAATTCCGGATCGTTGTTGATACCATCAAGAAGCTTTTTTAACTTTTTGTTGCCCTGTGTTGGAACATTGAAAGGTAAGCGGCATCTCTCTTTTTCTTTACCGGCGGCAGGTGCCACATGCTTTTGCATTCAAATATATCCTTTTCAAATTTTCTGGCTGTTGAGAAAAAACGCAATACTCAACCCCCTTTACATTGGAATAAGCATATCAGAAAATATATCGAAATTTCCATATTTTTTCAGGAAAAGATAAAAATAGCTTGTCCGAATTTGTTTGCCCCTTTTCGAACATGATAGCGCGCCATAATCGTCCTTTTTTATTGGAATTGCAGGTTTTTCGACACACAATTAAAATCAAATCGTCTGCGTTTGTCAAGAATTTCCAAAAGTTGAAAAGAGGGTTAAAAAACCTGATGCTCGAATAAAATTTTTATGCCGATGAGAATGAGAATCGTTCCGCCAAGCAGTTCCGCTTTTTCCCCGAATTTTTCAGAAGATAAAAAACGATGCCCCAGAAGCAAACCAACACAGGTAAATAAGAGTGCCACACATCCGATGATGACTGCCGGAAGCAGGATCGGAACTTTCAGAGCAGCCAGGGTAAAACCTACGGCCAGGGCATCGATGCTGGTGGCAATCGAAAGAACAATGAGCCGCATCCCCCTTGTGGGGTCCTGCCATTTTTTATCCGTATCCGTATTAAACGATTCTCTGATCATGTTGGCACCGATCCACAACAGCAGGAAAAAGGCTGCCCAGTGGTCATATTTTTCAATATAGATGGCAACCGATCGTCCGGAAAACCAGCCGATAACAGGCATCAGCGCCTGGAACAGCCCGAAATGCCACGAGAGTCTGAAAATATGCCGGCGGCTTAACGCCTTAATTTGAAAACCGGCAGTGACGGCAACGGCAAATGCATCCATTGCAAGGGCCGCCGCGATGAAAAAAATAGTTGTTATATCCATTGGGATATGTTTTTTCGTAAGATTTGAGCGGCATGCCTAAAAGAGCGCATCCACAAAGGTGACCGGGTCAAAATCCTGCAGGTCGTTGATGCTTTCACCGACTCCGATATACTTCAGGGGAATGTCGAGCGAGTTACAGATGCCGACGACTATTCCGCCCTTGGCCGTGCCGTCCAGCTTGGTCAAAGCCAGAGATGTAATATCTATTGCTTCGTTAAACAGATTGGCCTGGGACAGGGCATTCTGGCCGGTGGTGGCATCCAGGACAAGAAGAACTTCATGGGGGGCTTCGGGAAGCCTTTTGGCGATGCTTCTTTTTATTTTTTTCAACTCTTCCATGAGGTTGATTTTCGTGTGCAGTCTCCCGGCCGTATCCACCAGAACAATATCACATCCTCTGGCCTGGGCGGCTTCAACCGCGTCAAAGGCAACGGCGGCCGGATCAGCCCCGTCGCGGTGTCTTATAAGTTCCGCTCCGGACCGATCTGCCCATATGGCAAGCTGTTCAACGGCGGCGGCTCTGAACGTGTCGGCTGCTGCGATCAGGACTTTTTTACCCCGGGATGAAAAGCGGGATGCCAGTTTGCCGATGGTGGTTGTTTTGCCTACACCATTGACGCCGACGACCATGATGACAAGGGGCGTGGGGGGTGTTTCCTGTTCCTTTTTTTCGGGTTGATGAAAAAGAGCCCGGATCTCCGTTTTCAGGATGTCCTTCAACTGATCGGCAGTGGAAATTTTTGCCGATTGCCTGGAGATTTTTTCTATAAGATCCATGGATGTGCCGACGCCGAGGTCAGAGGTGATTAAAAGTTCTTCCAGTTCCTCCAGGAGTTCATCGTCCACCTTGCGCCGTATTGAGAAAAGATCGTCAATATCCGTATTCAGTATTTTACGGGTCTTGGCCAGCCCTTTTTTTAACCTGCTGAAAAATCCGTTTGATTTCCGTGGTTTATCTGTGTCAAGCTCGGATTCTGGCTCAGGTTCGGGCTCAGATTCCGGTTCTGGATCAAGCTCGGAAACCGCCATAGGAGGGGGATCGAGGCTGTCCGGATTTATTTCAGAGTCTGATATGGATTTGGCCGCTTCGACTTCAGGCTGCAAGTCCTCGGCCGTTTTCTTTTTTTTTCTGATCCAGCTAAATGCCATTTTGGTTCTAAATCCTTTCACGAATTATCAAGTGCGTTCAGCTTCAGCGTCAAGGGCATGTCGGCATCGCTTATTTCAGTCAACTGGATGGCATCCGGGCGTCTGTAGTTGTCTTCTCCGGGTGAAGCGGCAAGCCATTTTTCCTGGTTGGCCTTCATTACCTTAAATGCGGATAAATCAACATCAACGATGCTTTTTTCCAGCACCAGGGCCAGTTTTCCTTTTCTCTCTTCAAGGTGCATCAGCGGTGCTATGGGAATCCCGATGGGCTCCCAGTGTGAAAATCCTTTTTCCAGGTTGCGGATTGCCGCCATCTGACCTGTTGCGCCATTGGCAATCAGACTGAATACAGTCAGGCCCAGGTTATAGGTATATGTTGCATCGAATATGGTTGGATCGCTGCCGCGGCCGTCATAACCGTAAAAATGGGTCTGGGTTTTGAATTTGGGCACTGATTTTTTATAGATTTTTTCAATTGCTGCCGGAACACGTGCACCCTTGTCGATTATTTTGGCGTTCACAAAAGCCTGCGTGAGTGTTTTAATGGAAATAATATGTTTGTCGGTGAGCAGAAACGTAACATCTTTGTCATAGTTTTCAAACATTACCGGGCCAATGGTGTCGGGATCAAATTCCGCCTGTTTCATGATTTTTTTGAAATAGGGTCGATGGATTCCCATCCGATATTTCCCCTTTTCTTTTAATATATCCAGATAATCCCTCACGAGTCCCATCAGCACCTTGTCGGTTTCAACCTGGGAAAACTGGAAATTGCCGTGGCTGTCCCTTTCCATAAGGAGCCCTTCCTGAAAAAAGGCCGGGATGTCATTGAACAGTTCATCATCCCGTGCATTCCAGATACCAAAAGAGGTATCTTGGCGAAGCCCCCTGACCAGTCGCCGCAGGTACTCCAGTTTGTCGTTAAGTAAAGGATAGGATGTATGGAAATCTTTATCATGAGTCTTGTTGTACTGTGCGATAATCGTATTGAGTTTAATGATGAACACCTGGATTTCATTGATAAATTCCAATACGCCTTCAGGGATGACGATAACGCCGTAATTTTTCCCGATCGCGGCCCGGCTCACAATGCTGTCGCAAACAACCCGTGACAGATGCCTCAAGGTCATGCCGTATGCTGAATAGTCGACGCTGACGTCATTGGCGTTGTCGATCCTCTCCTGATCGACATAATCGGCCAGGTCCTCGCCGATAAGTGTCAAATTGGCATGAGTCTGCAAAGCGGTTTCAAGGGCGAGATGGCTGGCGACGCGGCCCATGACCTTGCATATATGCCAGTATTTGACATCGGAACTGCAGTCAGTGCACAGGTTGCTGACGGATTCGGAAAATGCCAGGGCCGCGGTATGGAACCCGAAGGACATGGCGCACAATATTTTTCCGGTGTCATCTCTTACCTGGATATCGCCGTCAATGGTCTTAGGTACGCCGATGACCTGGATGCCGTCATTTTTCAATTCCTGGGCCAGAAAAGCAGCATTGGTATTTGAATCATCACCACCCACAACCACCACGGCATCAAGATCAAGTTCAAGGCAGGTCGCCCGGGAGAGGGCCATCTTTTCGGCGGAGTCGATTTTGGTGCGCCCGGTTTTTATCATGCAGAAACCGCCCAGATTGCGGTGGGCATCGACAATATCATCAGTAAGTTCCGTCGCCTCATTTTCAATGATGCCGTCCGGCCCCTCAAGGAAACCGAAAACCCGATTTTCAGGGTTGGCTTTTTTGGCGGCATCATAAAGGCCGGCAATTACATTGTGGCCGCCGGGGGCCGGTCCTCCGGAAAACACGATTCCAATATTTCTTTTTTTGCTGAAAATGTTTTTTACGGATTCGGGCACGGAATTTTCACCTGAAATTACCTGGACCGGATTGCCGATAATATCAGGCAACTGACGGGATGCCTCCCTGTCCAATGTAAATTTATATTGATGATCACTTTCCAGTACGCTGAAAGGATGGGTGAAAACCGGGCATTGCCGGATATTAAAGTTGCGCCGTTCGGTAATTTTACGATTGATATTGTCAGTAACTTCGAGTACATCCGGGTGGTTCAAGATGTTTGAAAGATGGGTATCCGTATTTTCCGGCATAGCTCCCTCCTAAGTGTTTGGACGATTATTTGATTTTTAATAGCTCATCAATTCCGGATAACATTTTGCAACTTATACAAAAGGTATCTCTTTGGTGTCAATAACAAACAGAAATCGTTATTTTCCAGCCCCTTTTTGTCTTCAGCCTGACTGCGTGACCAGTTTTAAAAAGTGTAAAGCGGTAAATGAAGAATGCATAAGTTTATACAATATCTTGTGTGTAAAATTAAAAATTATACTTCTGGTTGTGTTTTTTTCTTTACACGCCGGATATTTTCTGATAGTTGTCTGTGAAAATGTATTAAAGTAATTTCAGGAGATTTTGGCGCATGAAACTTAAAAGCATGCAGATAGTGGGCTTCAAGTCTTTTATGGACAAAACCAGCATATCCTTTCCCGGTGGAATTTCAGCGGTGGTGGGTCCTAACGGCTGCGGGAAAAGCAATATTATCGATGCCCTGCGGTGGGTCATGGGCGAACAGAGTATGAAGCAGTTGCGCGGTAAAGCAAGGGAAGACATTATCTTTGCCGGCACTGACGGCAAAGCCCCCCTGAACATGACGGAAGTCTCCTTAACTCTTCTCAATGACAACGGTTCGGCCCCGGCGGAACTCAAGGATTTTTCCGAAATTATGCTGACCCGGCGTCTGTATCGTTCCGGAGAAAGCGCCTATTTTTTGAACAAACAGCCATGCCGCTTGAAAGATTTTCATAATGTTTTCATGGGCAGCGGCATGGGAACCAAATCGTATGCAGTGATTCAGCAGGGCAACATCGGCGCCATAACCGAGGCCGGTCCCGATGAAAGGCGTTTTTTTATCGAGGAAGCCGCCGGCGTTACCCGCTACAAAACCCGTAAGAAAGAAGCCCTGCGCAAAGTCGATGCAACGCAGCGGAATCTGCTCCGTATTTCCGATATCATCGTTGAAATCAAACGCCACATGGCCGGTCTTAAACGCCAGGCCCGCAAGGCGGAAATTTACCAGGCCACCCGGCAGCAGATCCGGCAGATTGATATTCTTCTCGCGCTTGGGGTGCACGATCACTGCAACGGCAAAATTTTGAAAATCAGCCATCTTCTAAAGAAACTGAAAGATGCAGACCTGGCCCAGGCCACCCGGTTGAAAAAGCTGGATGCCGCCATGGAAGCAATCAAACTTGAACGTCAGCAAAAAAATCAGGAGATTGCAAGGCAAAAATCAGACAGCCATGAGAAACAGCGCCTGATTGACCGGCAGGAGAACGATCTGGTTCATCTGGGCCGGGAAATCAAACGGCTTACGGCCGAAATTGAAGGGATCGAATCCGGGCGTGGTGAATTTGAATCTAAAAACAAAAAAATAATTGCCGAGATCAGCCAGGTCAGGGAGCAGAACAGTGAATTGGACCGGAGGATAAGCAATGTTCGCAATTTGATTGAGCAGGAACGGGAAAATTCCGGAGGAATAACAGAAAATCTGGCCCGCTTAAATAAGATACTTGATGTCTGTAAAAAAAATTTGATGGATCTGGCGGCCCGCGAGGCCCGTTACAAAAATATTTTTCAAAATGCCGTCGGCCGCCGAGAAAACATTAAGCGCCGTATGAAAAGAATTGATGAGGAAATGGTTCTGGCCGGTCGAAAAGCAGCGGAAACCGAAAAACAGCAGCAGGCAGCCAGGGAGAGGCTTAATCAATCCAAAAGCGATATCAAGGAGCTGGATCGGCGGATTAAGGCCATGCAAAATGATCTGTCGGAAAAAACCGGGACCCTGCGCCTTCAGGTTGAAAAGATTCAAACCCTGGTGCTTGAATACAACAATGTCCGTTCCCAATATTTTGCCTTGAAAAAAATGGCGGACAACTTTGAGTGGTATAAAGGCGGGGTTCGGGCGATCCTGCGGAAAAAGGATGAGATGCAGGCATCCGGGCAAGCCTCTGAACATGAAGACGCTGTGGGCATGAACAACATATCGGGGCTGCTGGCCGACATTCTTGAACCGGAACCGGCATTTTCAGCCGCAACTGAAGCGGTTCTTGGAGAATCGCTGCAATACATCCTGGTAAAAGATCAGCAAACCGGCCTCAAGGCCGTTGATTACCTTCAAACCCATCAGGCGGGACGAAGCGGTTTTATTCCGATGTCAACGTTGAAATCCTTCGGCAATGACGCCCGGAAAGAGCCGGATAAGGCCGCCTGTCTTCTGGATCATATTGCCGTCAAACCCGGCTATGAGACTATTGCAAAATCCTTTCTGGGGCATGTGGCCGTCACCGCCGATCTGGACGACGCATTGACCCTGTGGAACAAGAACGGTGTATCCCGGCCCATTGTCACCGAGCAGGGAGATGTTATTTCCAGCCGGGGCCTGATTATCGGCGGGAGCCGGGATGAAATGACCGGGATACTGGCCAAAAAACAGGAACTGAAAAAGATAGGGGAACAGTTGACTGGTCTGGAAAAAAAGCAGGCATCGGCCCGGAAAATTCAGGAACAACTGGAAGAACAGGTGGCTCTGGCTGAAAGCGATTACCAGCACCTGGTCACCGAAAAAAATACTGTAACTCATGAAGTAATGGAAGCTGAAAAAGCGCTTTATAAAACCACTGAAGATTTAAAGCACGCCCGCAGTCATTTTGAAATCATACAACTGGAACAGGAACAGCTCGCAGGCGAAGAAGAGGATATCGACCGGGAGATCGAAAATAGCAGCAGGATTCTTATTAAGATTGAGCAGGAAATTAAAGAGGCTCAGGATAAGGTGGTTTGCACCACCGGTGAAATCAGCCGTGCGGATGCTGAAATGGAAAATTTCAATCGCAGGAATGTTGACCTGCAGCTTGATCTTACATCACTGACGGCAAAGCTGGAAAACAGCAGTAATACCCTTTCCCGGCTTGAAGAATTCAGGGATGACGGAATCGGCAGGTTTGAGGGTCTTGTGCGGGAGCTTGAAATAAAAAAGAAGAAAAAAAACGACGTCCGCAGCAAAATCAAGGATACCGAGCGCTCCCTGACCGGCTTGTATGAGGTGTTTGCCGGGCTTAATAAAGATCTGGAACAAAATGAAACCGACTATCAGTCAATTGATGCCTCGCTTCATGAAAACGACGAGATGATATCGGGTATTCGGGCCCGGCGTGAAAAAACACTGGAGAAAATCCGGCTTCTTGAAGTTGAACATTCCCAACAGGAGATAAAACGCGATGCCATTGAAAACCGCATCGAGGAACGCTATCACCGGCAGCTTGCCCAGTTCAGATCCAGCAGTGACTGGCGTATTCAATCTGAAAATATGGCGGAAGGCCTTTCCGAGGATGAATTAAAAGAGCAACTGGCCGGCCTGAATAAAAAGATAGCAGGCATCGGTGAAGTCAATCTGAGTGCAATTGGTGAATATGAAAAGCTGAAAGAGCGTTTTGACTTTCTTTCGGAGCAGCGGGATGATCTGGTTAATGCCATAGATGATCTGCACAAGGTGATCCGAAGGATAAATAAAATTACTCAGAAGAAATTTATGGAAACATTTACACTTGTAAATGAAAAACTCAGCGAAGTTTTCCCTCGTCTTTTTGACGGAGGGAACGCCAAACTTGTATTGACTCAGCCGGACAAACCCCTTGAAACCGGCGTGGAATTTATGATTCGGCCTTCCGGTAAAAAATTGACCCGCATGAGTCTTTTGTCCGGGGGGGAAAAGGCCCTTTCCGCCATTGCCTTTGTCTTTTCCATTTTTTTAATCAAACCGGCTTCATTTTGCCTTCTGGATGAAATTGACGCCCCTCTCGACGAAGCCAATATTTTTCGTTTTAATAATCTTCTCAAGATTATCGGGGAAAAATCCCAGATTATTTTGATTACACACAATAAACGCAGCATGGAGTTTGCAGATACCCTTTTCGGCATCACCATGGAAAAAAAGGGTGTTTCCAAAATAGTTTCCGTCAATCTTGAACGGGCTGCATAAAAGAATTATTTTTTCGCCGGCTCATAACCGCAGAGCGGTTCCTCTGCCAGAAAATCACCAGTGGCTTCAAACGCCCGGGCCCGGCATCCGCCGCAGACGGCTTTATACTCACACCGGCCGCACTTGCCCTTTAAATTGTCATAGTCCCGTAAAGACAGAAATATCTTTGAATGATTCCAGATGTCTGCAAAGGACTCGACGGTTACGTCGCCGCATTTTACATCCAGAAAGCCGCAGGGCTGTACAATGCCGGTATGGGATATAAAACAGAAACCGGTACCGCCAAGACATCCCCGGGTAACGGCATCCAGTCCATGGCTTTGAAACGTAACTGTTTTACCTTCGCTTTTCGCCCGCTGTCTGAGTATCCGGTAATAGTGCGGGGCGCAGGTCGCCTTTAACTGCATTGGTGTCTTTTCGCGTTGATCGTAAAACCAGTTGAGTGTCTCTTCATATTCGGCACTTGAAATTTCCTGATCCACTATATACTTGCCGCGTCCGGTGGGAACCAGCAGGAATATGTGATGGGCCACTGCCCCCAGTTCGACAGCCAGGTCCTGAATCCGAGCAATCTGGTCCATGTTGGTTTTGGTAACGGTAGTATTGATCTGGAATTCAAGGCCGGCCTCCCGGGCCGTTCTGATACCGTTGAGCGATCCCTTAAAGGCGCCGTCGACTCCCCTGAATTTGTCATGGCTTTCCCTGTCGGCGCCGTCCAGACTGATACTGATGCGCCGGATGCCCGCTGAAATCATTTTGGCAACAGTTTCTTTGGTGACCAGGGTGCCGTTGGGCGCCATCACCATGCGCAGTCCCTTGTCCGTACCGTATCGGGCAATATCGAATATGTCGGGACGCAGCAGCGGTTCGCCACCGGTCAGGATAATGATGGGGTCATCCACCAGGGCAATCTGATCCAGAAGCTGAAAACAGCTTTTTGTGTTCAGTTCACCAGTGTAGGGGCCGTTTGTGGCCGATGCCCGGCAGTGCACACAGGACAGGTTGCAGTTGCGGGTAGTTTCCCAGGCCACAAGGCGCAGTTTTGATCTTTTTTTAGCGTGCCTGGAATGATCAACAGCAGGGTTTGTGGTTTTATCCGGTTGCATGAGTCTATGCCCTCTCTCTCAGTATCCTGGCCGTTTCGACGGCAAAATAGGTCAGAATCATGTCCGCGCCGGCCCGTTTGATGGATGTGAGGGTTTCCAGCATTACCTTGCGGCCGTCTATCCACCCCATTTTTTCGCCGGCCTTTATCATGGCATATTCACCGCTGACATTGTAGGCCGCCACCGGAAGATCGATTTCCTGTCTTATTCTGCAGATGATGTCGAGATAGGGCAAGGCTGGTTTTACCATGATGATGTCGGCTCCCTCTTCAATATCCATGGTCACCTCGCGAATGGCTTCCACTGCATTGGCGGGGTCCATCTGGTAGGTGCGCCGGTCTCCGAACTGGGGCGCGGAATCAGCAGCCTGGCGAAACGGTCCATAATAAGCGGAGCAGTATTTTGCGGCATAGGACATGATGGGAACGTTATACAGATTATTTTCATCCAGCGTGTTTCGGATTTCCGCCACCCGCCCGTCCATCATATCGGAAGGGGCAACCATGTCGGCACCGGCATGGGCATGGGACAGGGCCGTACGGGCCAGCAGATCCAGCGTGGCATCGTTATCAACCATCTGGTGCTCAATCACTCCGCAATGGCCGTGATCCGTGTACTGGCAAAGGCACACATCGGTGATAACCATCAGATCCGGAAGTTTATTTTTGACGGCTTTAACAGCTTTCTGCACGATTCCGTCTTTAGCGTAGGCACTTGTTCCAAGCGAGTCCTTGCGATCCGGCAGCCCAAACAGCATGACGGCCGGGATGCCCAGTTCAAAGGCCTCTTTGGCGGTTTTGACAAGATTGTCAATGGATAACTGGTAATGTCCTGGCATGGAGGGGATCGGATTTTTGATCGATTTCCCGCTGACTGCAAAAAGAGGCAGGATTAAATCATCCACGGTAAGCACGGTTTCACGAATCATGCGCCGAAACGCCCGGGTTCGGCGCAAACGACGGGGGCGGTAGTCTGGAAATAGCATAGGGTTCCTTTCGTGTGCAGTAAATTGGCGGGTTTATATTTGAAAAACCGGCCTTGGCTGGTCAGGCGATCTCTTCATCGGTCAGGTAGCAGGCCGGATCAGGGGCCCATACATCACCGGAAACCGCTTCGGCCCGGACTCTGAAGTTGCCGGCACAGATATCCAGCCACCGGCAGGCGGCGCAGCGGCCACTGACATACTTTTTCTTTTCCTTGAGTTTTTTCATCAAAGGTTCGGACAGGTCGGTCCAGATTTCGGAAAAAGGGCGCCGGCGGATATTGCCGAAACTGTAATGCCGCCAGAATTGATCGGCATAGACCTCTCCGTCCCAACTGACGCATCCGATGCCCCGGCCGGAGTTGTTGCCTTCATTCATTTTCAGAAGATCAAGGACCTCGGCCGCTCTTTCCGGATTTTCCTTAAGGAGTCTGAGGTACACGTAAGGTCCGTCGGCATGGTTGTCCACGGTCAGAACCTCTTTGGCTTTTCCTTTATCATGAAGAGTTTTGGTGCGGTCCATAATCAGATCAACGGCTTTTCTGGATTCCGTGTGGGAAAGGTCTTCCTTGACCATTTGCGAGCCGCGGCCGGAGTACACCAGGTGGTAGAAGCATACCCGGGGGATGTCCATCTCTTCCAGAAGATTGAAAATGTTGGGTATTTCATGGACATTGTGTTTGTTTATTGTAAAGCGCAGCCCCACCTTGATGCCCGCCGCCTGGCTGTTTCTGATGCCCTCCAGTGCTTTTTTATAGGCCCCCTTTACCGCCCTGAAACGATCATGAACATCTTCCATTCCATCAAGGCTGATCCCAACGTAGGAGAGGCCTATCTCTTTGAGAATGCGTGCTTTTTCGGCCGTGATCAATGTGCCGTTGGTGGAGATCACGGCCCGCATGCCTTTTTTGACCGCATACTCGGCCAGTTCAGGCAGGTCCGGTCGCACCATGGGCTCGCCTCCTGAAAAAAGCAGTACAGGTGCTCCATAATCGGCCAGATCGTCGATGAGCAATTTTCCTTCATCCGTGGAAAGCTCGTTTTCAAAGGAGGCATCTTTGGCCTGGGCATAGCAGTGAATGCATTTCAGGTTACATCTCCGGGTGATGTTCCAGACGACCACCGGACGTTTATCACTGGAGAACTGGAGAAGATGAGAAGGAAGTTCGCCTGACTGACGTCCGTAACGCAATGCGTCGGACGGTTCTACAGTACCGCAGTAAAGTTTAGATATTCCGATCATTTTTAATTTTTTTCCTCCGGGGCCATGGGTTCGAGAGCCGGATAGATCCGGCTGTTGATTGTTCAGCCGAAAATAATATATTTTGCAATGCTGCACAAGTTACTTTTGAGGTTTAATGAAAATAAGCAAACAGCGGATAAATATAGTAGCGCCGGTTTATCCGGTTAAGCAGGGGGCAAGTCCTTTAATTCATTCTTAACAAGAGTGTTAATGAAAGATTCCGGGTCTGAAAGCGCCTTTTTGGTTATAAAAAAACGGTTTTTTCCGGTTTTTTCCCGGATCAGGTTCAGGCCCATTCTAAAATCAGACTCGAGCCGGGTATATATACGATCAAACATGATTTCATTATTTATGACCTGCTCGATCAAAAAAGCGATAGCCTCCTCTTCCAGCACAATATTGATATCGAAATTTTTTAAAAAATTGAGCTCAATAATTTTAATCTCATCATAAAAGGATTTGATTTTTTTAATAGCGCTTCCGATGTCCATAATTCGGCTGCAGTACAGGGCGGCGACATTGTTGATTCGAGGCATCGTCAGCGTAAAATTATATCGGATGCTCAGGTTTTTACAGTTGGCTTCGATATACCGCAGGATATACTCCTTTTCCTCAAGACAAAGTTTTTCGTAACTCTCCATGGCTGCCGCCCCGGGCAATGCTTCGGTCATGGCGGCCAGTGTTTGTGTGGAGTCTTCAATAACGGCAGGTGTTACCGGTAATATTTTTACACTGGTGGAAGGAAGTTTTTTTTCAAAATCAAGCAGGGCCTTTTCAATGGCGCTGACCAGGCCCCGGGCCCCCGTGTTTTCGTCAAATGCGTTTTCAGCCAGAATGCGGAGGGCCTTTGCATCGAATTTGATATCAATGCCATAGGCCGCAAAATCAAATTTTTTGCCCAGAATGATCGGATTATTAGGCGTTTTTAGAATTTGAAAAAGATCCTCCTGTGACAGATGCTCAAAAATTGCGGTGACCGGAAGCCGTCCGATAAATTCGGATTCAAATCCGAATTGAATCAAATCTTCGGTTTTAACATGCCTCAGGATATCAAAAGAGGGGGCCGCATTTTTGAAATCGGCCCCAAAGCCGATACTCTGATTGGTGGTCCGTTTTTTGATAGTCAACGTCCGTCTCTTCCATGGGCTTTAAAAGTGCACGCTGAACACCGGTGCGGGATACATCCGCGCCGATCATGTTTCGACTGGATGCGATTTTATCGATCTCGTCAATATAGATAATGCCGCACTGAGCCAGACCGATATCATTATCAGCTTCGCGAACCAGATCCCTTATCAGATCCTCGACGTCACCGCCCACATATCCGGTCTCGCTGAACTTGGTGGCATCACCCTTGACAAAGGGAACACCAATTTTTTTGGCGATGAGTTTGATCATGTAAGTTTTGCCGACCCCGGTGGGGCCGATCATCAGGATGTTGTTTTTTATTCCGCCCACCATATCCGGATGGTAATCCGAATCGGCCGTGGTCTGTTTGATGCGGTTGAAATGGGTACATATTTTGGTGGAAAGGACGGCTTTGGCGCTATCCTGCTTAATGATATACTGATCCAGATAGGCGATCAGTTCTTCAGGTTTTATATTAAAATCAATGGATTTGGCTCCGTCGGGTGGTGTTTTGTCTGTTTTGGCCTTATTCTCCTGGGGAATCATGATTGAATGGCTGAGCTTCACGCTGCCGCCGAATTTCTTGGATAGAAACTCGCCGATTTCCTTTTCAATCTCCTGGGGATTGGGTATTTTTTCGTTGTTGGTTTTCATATAAATATTATAATCATGGCCTTATAAAAATGCAAGCCGATGATGCATCCATATTGGTTAGGAAATACGTTCGGGAGTGAAACAGGCAGGTGAGATCGCGATATGCGGGCGGGTATCAAAACCGAAGGGAGAGACAGCTCAGGCCGCCGTCTACTTTCTGAAATTCGGATACATCCACTGCTATCACACGATAGCCTGCCGTCTCGATGGTTTTTTGGGCGGCAGGATGTCCCGACGGCACCAGAACTTGATCATTGATCCAGACACAGTTGGCGGCATAACTTTCCTCAGCATTGATTTTCAGGATTGTGAATTTTCGAAAATCAGGATGGGATAAAAATTCACCGGCGGCAACCATGTAATTGTTTTCCAGGTAGGACACGCCGGTTTTCAGGTGCAGCACCCTGTCCAGCTTTATGGTGGACCCGGTCATGGCGTGGTTGTTTAATATGGCAATCAGTTGCCGGGCCCCTTCGGCATTGGTGCGCTCGGACAGGCCGATATAATAGTGGCTGCCGACCATCATTACATCACCGGCGTCCAAAGTTCCCGGGGCATAAATTCGTTTGACGGGCCGATCCAGATTATTCAGCACGGTTGCGATCTCTTCGACCTCTCCCTTGCGGGATGCGGCCCCCGGGTTTGTGATGATGCTGCAGCCGGGGGTTATCAGGGCCGTATCTTCAATAAAAGTTGAATCCGGATAGGTTTCATCCGCGGCCAGTACCGTTACCTTCAGTCCACACTGTTTCAGGGCGTCAATGTAATGTCGATGCTGTAAAAGAGCTCTGGCGTAGTCGGGTTTTCCAAGAGCAGCGGAAGTGATGCCGTTAATCAGGTTTTTGCATGGTGTTCGAACAATGGCCTGGGAGAACATTTTGTCCATACCTTTGGAATTGGCTAAAGAATTTGACTTAAAAACAGTTTGGTTCTGTCATGGATGGGGTTTTCAAAAAAGTGTTCGGCGGTTCCCTCTTCCACGATTTGCCCCTCGTCCATAAAAATGACCCGATCAGAGACTTCACGCGCGAATCCCATTTCATGGGTTACGGCAAGCATGGTCATGCCTTCCCGTGCAAGAGTCTTCATTACTTCCAGGACTTCGCCGATCATCTCGGGATCCAGGGCCGAGGTTGCCTCGTCAAACATCATGATTTTGGGCTGCATGGCTAGGGCACGGGCAATGGCCACCCGTTGCTGCTGACCACCTGAAAGCTGAGCTGGATAGACATTTTTTTTGTCCAGAATCCCGACTTTGTCGAGCAGTTTATGGGCAATTTCCACCGCCTGTTTTTTGCCTCTTTTGCGCACGATCAGTTGTGCAAGGGTGACGTTTTCAAGGACGGTCTTGTGGGGAAACAGGTTAAAGTGCTGGAAGACCATGCCAAGCTCCTCCCTTACCCTGTTAATGTCCGCCTTTTTATCCAGAATATCCTCACCATCAATGATGATTTCACCGCTGTCCACCTCTTCCAGCCGGTTAAGGCATCTTAGAAAAGTACTTTTTCCGGAACCGCTGGGGCCGATGATTACCACCACTTCGCCCTTTTTGACATGGGTCGAGAAATCTACCAGTGCCTTAATCTCCCTGCGATTGGGAGTTTTGAATGTCTTATAGAGGTTTTTTACCTTAATCACTGATGGAAAGTCTCCTTTCAATGTATTGGGTGGCCATGGAAAGGGTGGATGTTAAAATCAGATAGAGGAAGGCCACTGTAAAATAAATTTCAAAGGCACTGTATGTCCTTGCCACGGCCTGCTGCCCCTGAAACATGAGGTCGGCCAGGGCAATGACGGAAACCAGGGACGAGTCTTTTATCAGGGAAATGAACTGACCCGCCAGGGGAGGGATAATGCGCTTGAATGCCTGGGGCAGAATGATATGGCGCATGGCTTTTGCATAGGACATGCCCAGAGAGCGTGCAGCTTCCATCTGTCCCTTGTTAATGGACTGGATGCCCGCCCTCACTATTTCGCCCACATAAGCACCTTCAAAGATAGCCAGGGCCGCAACTCCCGCTGCAAAGGCCGACAGCCGCAACATTGAGCCCGCGAAAAAATAAATGATATATATCTGTACGAGCAGGGGCGTGTTTCTGATAAGTTCAACAAAAGTAAATGCAATTCCCCGTGTGACAGGTTCGCTGGAAAGCCTGCAAATGCCCAGTATGGTCCCAAGTAAAATGGCGAAGATGATGGCCACAACTGAAATTTTCAGTGTCAGAACAAAACCGATCATCAAAACGCCCATATGAAGGCTTGGCGTGGTATCGTCCGCGAATTTGGTGCCGTAATAAAACAGCATTTTAGGGATATTTTCCCAGTGCCAGATATAGGTAATGCCCCTGGCCGTTAGAAAGTAATAAATTCCGCATAGAATTGCGGTCAGTACAGCCAATGTGATAACCGATCGTTTATTGAAGACCAAATCAGCCTCCTACTTGAAAAAAGGGGAGCAAAAACAGCTCCCCCGGTTGTCTTATTGTTTTTTGGCCATTTCCTCGACATAGTCCACAAACCATTTTTGTTTGATCTGTTCCCATCGACCGTCGCCGTGGGTTTGACGCAGGAAATTGTTGAGAAAATTTAGAAAATCAGGATCGCCTTTGCGAATGGCCCATGCCAGGGGCTCATAGGTAAGGGGTTCAAAAAGGCCAATACAGGAATTTTTATATTTGGCTGCGAACACACGAATTTGAGGTTCATCATAGACAAAGGCGTCCGCCATGCCGTTGGCTACCTGCATCGCGCCGTCGGTTTCATTTTTGAAAAATCTGTGCTCGGCTTTGGGCATCAGTTTTTCAGTAGTGAACTGCCCGGTCACGCCAAGCTTGCTGGTGACGATTTTGCCTTTTTTATTGAGGTCCTTGTAGCTTTTTACTGTACCCTGGTCCTTTTTGTTGATCAATAGACACTGGCCGATGTAGTAGTAGGGTTCGCAGAAATTTACCTTAAGGTTCCTGCTTTGCAGTATGGTCATCCCCGACATGATAATGTCAAATTTATGTGTCATCAAGGAGGGGATAATGCCTTCCCAGGCAGTGTTGATCAGTTTGACTTTTTTTTCTCCACCTTCACCAAAGATCGCCTTTCCCAGCTCATAGGCCATATCCACATCAAATCCAACGATATTTCCCTTTTCGTCCTGCATCTCAAAGGGCTGGTATCCGGCTTCCATGCCCACCAGGAGCTCACCTCTTTTTTGAATTTCTTCGATTGTGGATGTCCTGGCGATATCTTCGGCGGTAAATGCCATTGCCGTGCCAAAACAGAAAAAACAGGCAAACGCTATAGTAAGCAGCATTATAATTGATTTTTTCATTTTCAGTTATCCTCCCTATTAATAAGATTAAAATAAGCAACACAGGTTAGGTGTTTTGATACCACGATAAATTGATACTCCTGTCAGACTGCCTCCTTTCGCATGTTTTTATTCATGCAACGCAATTTTAAATAAATTGTCTGATTTTTATCATTTTATCAATCAGATGTAAATAAGTAATATTAAACGGCAAAGAAAGCATCTCGATTGATTAATGGTAAAAAAATTATAATAAGATTTTTCATTAAATCCTCGGTATACAGATGAGAAAAAATGTACAGGAAGAAAATACAGGTAGAAAAATGGTACGCCCGGCAGGATTCGAACCTGCGATCTTCAGCTCCGGAGGCTGACGCCCTATCCCCTGGGCTACGGGCGCACAATTTGTTTGTAAATAATGGATACAAACCTGCAAGTCAAGACCGAAAATACTATTTTGATTTTCTTATCAGGTCAGGGTGTTTTTCAAAAATCTCTTTTGCTTCCCCCACAACATACAGTGATCCGGCGATACACACAACTTCATCGGGCGCGGCTGTTTGAATTGCGTGCCGTACGGCTTCTCTTACATCATCGATCAGGGTGATATTGGGATTTATCCGGCGGGCGGCGGCATTCAAAGTCTCTGTCGGCAGGGCGCGGTCGATTCTGGGACGGGTTAATATGACACGACTGCAGACCGGCAAAAGGCTTTGCAGGATGGCTGTGTAGGGTTTGTCGTCCAGCATTCCTGCCACCAGTGTTATTTTGGAGCCGGCGAACTGGTTTGACAAAAACAGTGCCAGGTTGCGGGCTGCAATCAGGTTGTGCGCACCGTCCAGAATAATAAATGGTGACTTTGATACTATTTCAAGCCTGCCCGGCCAGACGTTGTTAAGCAGCCCTGTCTTGATTGAATCCATAGGGAGATTTGCATGATCTAGGCGCAGTACCTCACATGCGGCAAGAACCAGGGCGGCATTATCCACCTGGTGGTTTCCCAAAAGACCGGTCTGCATGTCATGCCATGTGTGCTCCATGCCAAAATAGGTAAACGCCTGTTTTTTATTTCTTCTTATCTTGAACTGCCGGCCGAAACGATAAAGCGGTGCCTGGTGATCAGTTGCGATTTTATTTAATACGGCGATGGCGGATTTTTGTTTAACGCCGGTGATGACGGGGGTCTTTTTTTTGATGATACCACCCTTTTCACCTGCTATTTCGGCGATAGTATTGCCCAGATAGGACTTATGCTCAATCGAAATGTTGGATATGATGGAAAGCGCGGGGTTAATAATGTTGGTTGCATCAAGACGGCCGCCCATCCCGGTCTCGATAATGGCCCAATCCACATTCCGGCGGCCAAATTCAAAAAATGCCATTGCCGTGGTGAATTCAAAGAAAGTCGGCTCCCTGGATCCAAAGTGGTTTTTTTTTACCGCTTCATAGGCTGCAACAATATTCTTATCGGAGATGGGAGTGTTGTTGATACGGATTCGTTCGTTAAACCGGATAAGATGCGGTGATGTGTAGAGACCTGTCTTATATCCGGAAGCATTTAAAATATATGCCAGGGTGGATGCGATTGATCCCTTGCCGTTGGTCCCTGCTATATGGATGCATTTAAATCCATCCTGGGGATTGCCGAGACCTTCCAGGATGTTTCTGATTGTTGAAAGTCCGAGTTTGATGCCGAATCTTCTTAACCCGAACATGGTTTGAAGACATTTTTCGTATTTATTTTCAGATTCCATTTTTTTTCACAAAAAAAACCCGGCAGGAGAGTATGCCTGCCGGGTAAAATTTTACGGGTCGGTTTACCTGTACCTGTATTTGTTTCTTGCAGCCGTAATTCTTTGCCTTCTTAAAGCTTCCCGCTGTTTGCGGCGTTTGTATTCACTTGGTTTTTCATAGCTTTTTTTAAGCTTTAAACGTTTGAAAAGACCATCATTTTGAATTTTTTTCTTTAAAATCCGCATTGCTTTTTCAAGGTCATTGTCGTAGACTTTAACTTGAATAGCTTTCACACTTACCAGCCCCCTTCGTTCCATCAGATTATATCGATTAGTGATGGTTATTTTTTTATATAAAAACCAAATGCTGTATATATCCCCAAAAAAAAAGATTGTAAAGAAATAAATTTTAAAAAATAGAGTGGTTCCAGATAAAATTGCATGTGTCAAGGGTGCCCTGAGTGTTCCAATCCCTCCATTATCAATCCTTTTCCTTGCCTTATGTATTATGTCAATATTATCTTGACACAATCGTTTCTTTTGGACATATTTATATCCTTTAATTTTGTTTAATTCATCGAAAAAATAAAAGGAGGATGGCACATGCGTTTGATTTTACTGGGCGGCCCCGGAGCGGGCAAGGGGACTCAGGCCAATTATATCAGTAAAAATTTTAGTATTCCTCAGATTTCAACCGGCGATATGCTGCGGGCAGCGGTCAAGGCGGGAACTGAACTGGGAATGCAGGCAAAAAAAATAATGGATACCGGCGGCCTTGTATCGGATGACATTATCATCGGTCTCGTGAAGGAACGGATCAAAGAACCTGATTGTAAAAACGGTTTTTTGTTTGACGGTTTTCCGCGAACCATCCCCCAGGCGGATGCCATGAAGGATGCCGGAGTGTCGATAGACGCTGTTGTTGATATCGATGTCCCTGATGAAGAGATCATCAGGCGTATGGGCGGTCGGAGAGTTCATTTGGCCAGCGGACGGACCTATCATCTTATTTTTAATCCGCCCAGGGAAGAGGGCAGGGATGATGAAACCGGGGAACCGTTGATCCAGCGGGATGATGACATGGAAGAAACGGTTCGCAAAAGGCTGGATGTCTATCATGCACAAACCGAACCTTTGATCGATTATTATAAAAAATGGAAAGCAAGTGGCGATGCCGCTGCTCCCGAATACATTTTTATTGAGGGTGTCGGGAAAGTGGACGAGATAAAGAACAGGATATTTTCCGCTCTTGAACAATTGTGATTAATTTTTATAAAAGGCCCGGCCCGAAAAAAGGGCAGGGCCTTTTATAATTGAAAAATAAATTAAAGGGCTTGACATATAAAAAAACTTTATATAAAGCTTCTTCAGATATTATTATAAATAAAGGTAAAAAATCCTACCTGGGAGATACTCTTATTCTTCGGATTTTAATCACAAAGTAATCATTTCTGCTATATAGATCAAAGTGGAGTCGAATCATAAACCACCCGTCAGTATAACATTGTGATAAAAAATGATGCTAATCGATGGAATGAGCATTATTCTCAGGCACTATTCAAATAAAAACAACAGGATCAAAACCTGGGTAAAATAAAAATTAAAGTCGTTCATTTTTGAAATAAATGATTTTTAAATGGACATAACAGGAAAAGATTAATGAATATAGTCGAGTTAAAGAATAAAAAAATCAGCGAACTGACCAAGTTGGCCAACAAGCTTAATATTGAAGGTGCCGCGGGAATGCGCAAACAGGAGTTGATTTTTGCGCTTTTACAGGCCCAGATTGAACAAGATGGTTTAATATTTGGTGAAGGAACGCTTGAAATTTTGCCTGACGGGTTCGGTTTTCTCAGGGCTCCCAATTATAATTATCTGCCCGGCCCCGATGATATTTATGTGTCGCCTTCGCAGATTCGGCGTTTTAATCTGAGAACCGGCGATACCGTATCCGGTCAGATTCGGCAGCCCAAGGAATCCGAACGCTATTTTGCTCTTTTAAAGGTTGAGGCGGTTAATTTTGAAGATCCTGAAGTAGCGAGGGAAAAGATACTTTTTGACAACCTTACGCCGCTTTACCCGGATAAAAAAATCAATCTCGAACTTGACAGAAATAATTATTCTACCCGCATTATGGATCTTATGACGCCCATCGGATTCGGGCAGAGGGGGCTGATCGTGTCTCCGCCCCGATCCGGGAAAACCATGTTGTTGCAGTTTATCGCCAACAGCGTTGTGGCTAACCATAAGGATATCGTCCTGTTTGTACTGCTGATCGACGAAAGACCGGAAGAAGTGACGGATATGGAGCGATCGGTCAAGGGAGAGGTGATCAGTTCCACCTTTGATGAACCGGCCGAACGGCATGTGCAGGTGGCTGAAATGGTCATTGAGAAGGCTAAACGCCTGGTTGAACATAAAAAAAACGTGGTTATTCTGCTGGACAGCATCACCCGTCTGGCACGGGCCTACAACTCCGTTGTACCGCCAAGCGGCAAGATTTTATCAGGTGGTGTGGATTCCAATGCCCTGCAGCGCCCCAAAAGATTTTTCGGCGCGGCGAGAAATATTGAAGACGGCGGAAGTCTGACAATTATCGCTACGGCGCTTGTTGATACCGGAAGCCGGATGGACGAGGTTATTTTTGAAGAGTTCAAGGGCACCGGAAATATGGAAATTCAACTGGATCGCAGGCTTGCGGATAAACGTCTGTACCCGGCAATCGATATCAATAAATCCGGAACCCGCAAAGAGGAATCCTTGAATTTTTACTTGAAAAAATGAACGGAACAAAAGATAATAAAAATTTTCTTGAAGCCATGAATGCATAGATTTATGTAATTTGCGGCGTATACCTTTTTAACAGCACCGGTTTACCCGGATCAGGATACTATAAAGAGATATTAGGAGGTTCATAAAAAGCGATGAAAAATGATATACATCCGGACTATTTTCAGACAACGGTCAAGTGTGCCTGCGGTAATGTTGTCGAAGTGGGATCTACCAAAAAAGACATTCGTGTTGAAATTTGTTCAAAATGCCATCCGTTTTTTACCGGTAAACAGAAATTGGTGGATACTGCCGGGCGGATTGAACGTTTTCGCAGAAAATATGCAAAATTTCAAAAATAGCAGGGCTATTATGTCTGCCTGGGGCAAGGCAGACTTTTGGTGCCTGGATTAATGATTTAAGTTGCATGGAATTCAAAATCGTACCGGCGATACTGCTGGTGTTTTTCGAAAATGGGGCATTTGCCCCATTTTTTATGTTACAAAGACATCATACCTGATATTTTGTATTTTTATATAAAATTTTTATTTGCCTGCTTGCGGCAAGAGGTTTTATGTTTGATAAACTCATAGGGGTTGAAAAGCATTTTCTTGAAGTTGAAAAACTTTTAAGCGATCCGAAAATTGTCAATGATCGCGAGGCTTATCAGAAATATATCAGGGAACATGCCGAGCTCAGCAAAATTGTTGAGGTTTTCCGAAGCTACAAACAGGTCCTTGATGATCTGGATGACAGCCTGGAATTGCTAAAAGATACGGATCCTGAAATCAAGGGACTCGCTAAGGAAGATATCGACAGCCTGAATCTTCAAAAAGAAGCTCTGGAAGATGATCTTCGTAAACTGTTGATACCAAAGGACCCCCATGACCGGAAAAACGTCTTGATCGAAATTCGGGCCGGTATCGGCGGCGACGAGGCCGGATTGTTTGCCGCCGATCTTTACAGGATGTACAGCCGGTATGCCGAAGGCCGGAACTGGACGGTAGAGGAGATGAGCCATAATGCCACCGGCGTCGGAGGCCTGAAGGAGATCATCTTCATGGTGCATGGCAAAGGGGCATACAGCAGCTTTAAATATGAAAGCGGTACTCACCGGGTACAGCGTGTTCCCGCGACGGAAACCCAGGGCCGGATACATACATCGGCAGTTACGGTAGCGGTATTGCCCGAAGCCGAAGAGGTGGAACTGCATATCGATTCCGGTGAGGTGAAAGTCGATGTCTATCGGGCCACGGGTCCCGGCGGCCAATCGGTTAACACCACGGATTCCGCCGTGCGCCTGACGCACCTGCCCACGGGTCTGGTTGTCACATGTCAGGATGAGAAATCACAGATCAAGAACAAGGCCAAGGCAATGAGAGTCCTGCGAGCACGTTTGCTGGATCAGATGGAGCGTGAGCAGAACGCCAAACGGTCAGAAGAGCGAAAAAGCCAGATCGGCAGCGGTGAGCGGAGCGAGCGGATTCGAACGTATAATTTCCCCCAGGGACGAGTTACCGATCATCGCATAGGATTGACCCTGTATAAGCTGGAAAGCATTTTGCAGGGCGAAATTGATCCTATTGTCAAAGAGCTGGCAACTTTTTACCAGGCCCAGGCTTTACAGAATGCAGAATCCCCTACAGACCAGTGAAAAACACTGGACCATTCTTGATCTTCTTAAGTGGACGACCGGATATTTCAAATCCCATGCCGTTGAAGATTCGCGCGCATCGGCTGAAGTACTGCTGGCCCATGTCCTGGATCTCAAGCGGATCGATCTGTATGTAAGATATGATCAGCCCCTTGGAAAAATAGAATTGACGGCTTTCAAGGCTTTGATAAAGCGGCGGATCGCGAGAGAACCCGTGGCCTATATTCTTGGCGGCCGGGAATTCTGGTCAATGAATTTGAAGGTTTCCGAAAATGTGTTGATCCCAAGGCCCGAGACGGAATGTCTGGTGGAAGCGGCCCTTGATGTTTTACCGGAAAATGTACCGGAAGAGCCAAAACAGGTTCTGGAATTAGGAACCGGTTCCGGTGCAATTGTTCTTGCCCTGGCATCGGAAAGGCCTGTAAACAGTTATTTTGCATCTGATGTTTCTCCGGCGGCAGTGGCCCTTGCCAGAGGCAATGCCCGTCGGCATCGGCTGGATGACCGGATCTTTTTTTTTGCGGGCGCCTGGTTTGACGCGATGGACGGCAATGATTTAAAATTCGACCTGATCGTATCCAATCCTCCTTATATCCCGACCGGCGATATTAAATCGCTTCAGCCTGAAATCAGAAAATATGAACCCTGTACGGCTCTGGACGGCGGCTCCGATGGGCTGGATTGCCTGCATCTGATTATTCGCCGGGCGGTGAAATATCTGGCTGCACGGGGGATTCTCCTGCTCGAAATGGGCTCCGACCAGAGAAACGCGATAGATGCCGCCGCCGGGGCCGCTGGATGTTACGACCGGGTTGAATTCATGAAAGACTACGGCGGACATGATCGAATAGCAAAGCTGCGGAAGAAAGGAGATTGATTGTTGTTTGGCCGGCCGGAACAAATAGTTTGTTTGGATTATGAAAAACTGTTGCGTTCATTAATAATATTTGTTACATAATTTCGATTTTAAAATCACACGCCTGCGGACCGGATTTCAGGTGCTTTCCCCATGATGAAAGGTGGGATGAAAGTTGGAACCCGGGTAGATGGAGGCGAAAGCAAAAACCAAATTGAAGGGAGAAAAAATGGCTTACATTACAATGAAGGAACTCCTCGAAGCGGGAGTACATTTCGGTCATCAGACCAAACGCTGGAATCCAAAGATGAAACCTTATATCTTTGGGGCAAGAAACGGAATTTATATCGTTGATCTTCAAAAGACCGTACGGATGTTCCGCACGGCCTATGATTTTATCGAGAAGACCGTCGAAAGCGGCAAACCTGTTCTTTTCGTCGGGACGAAGAAACAGGCCCGTGAGTCTATTTATGAAGAGGCCAACCGCTGTGAGATGTTCTATGTGCATAATCGCTGGCTTGGGGGGATGCTCACCAATTTCCAGACCATAAAAAAGAGTATCGACCGACTTAATTATCTGAATACAATAGAAAATGACGGGACTATTGAACTGTATGTCAAAAAGGAACGGTTGAAACTTGGCAAGGAAAGGCTGAAGCTGGACAGTACACTGGGCGGAATCCGTAATATGGATAAGCTTCCCGGGGCCATGTTCATAGTTGATCCTAAAAACGAAGCTATTGCCGTACGTGAGGGCAAGCGGCTCGGCATACCCATTGTTTCCATTGTTGATACCAACTGTGATCCCGATGATATCGATTATATTATTCCAGGCAACGATGATGCGATCCGGGCTATCCGGCTGATAACATCCAGAATCGCGGATGCCTGTATCAAAGGACAGGAGAAACTGGAAGAAAAACGCCAGGCTGAAGCGGACAAGGAACTTGCCGAAAAGCCGCCTGAGACAATACCGGGCAGTGAGACAATGAAACCTGGAGAGCGAAAAGTTATCGCAGACGGTTCTGAAGGGCCGGTGGTGGAAATTATCAAACGGTCTGCCGCCGAGGATACCGAGCTGGTGGAAAATAACGTCCCGGAAGAAAATACAAAAGCATAAACAGACAGGAGAATAAAGATGACAGCAATTAGCGCAGCAATGGTTAAGCAGCTCCGCGAAAAGTCGGGCGCCGGGATCATGGATTGCAAGCAGGCACTTGCCGAGTGCGAGTGTGATTTAGATAAGGCAGTTGATTTTTTAAGGACAAAAGGCCTGGCCACCGCGGCCAAAAGAGCAGGGCGGGCAACATCGGAAGGTGTTATTGTCTCCTATATCCATATGGGTGGGAAAATCGGGGTACTGCTCGAGGTAAACTGCGAGACCGATTTTGTCGCCAAAAATGATGATTTTAAAGAGTTTGCTAAAAATATCGCCATGCATATTGCGGCGGTAAACCCCCTGGGTATAAACGATGCCGATATTTCAGAGGAAGTTGTTAATCGGGAAAAAGAAATTTTTCGTGCCCAGGCTCTTGAAATGGGAAAGCCGGAAAAAATGGTAAACAAGATCGCCGAAGGCAAACTGAAGAAGTTTTTTAAGGACAACTGTCTGATGAATCAGGACTATGTGCGGGATACCAGCCTGACGATTACAGATGTTTTAAATGATCTGGTGGCTAAAATCGGTGAAAATATTTCGATCAAACGATTTACAAGATACCAGATAGGAGGATAATACAGCCTTGACACTTCCGCGATATAAAAGAATTCTATTAAAGCTTAGCGGCGAGGCCCTTATGGGCGAACAGGATTTTGGAATCAGTTCTAAAATGATCGGTTATGTTGCGGAAGAGGTCAAGGCAGTCGTTGACCTGGGGGTACAGGTTGCACTGGTTGTCGGCGGGGGAAATATTTTCAGGGGTGTTGCCGGTTCTTCCCAGGGGATGGACCGGACGTCCGCCGACCACATGGGGATGCTGGCAACGATCATCAACGGTCTTGCCCTGCAGGATTCTCTCGAAAAAAAGGGTGTTCAGACCCGAATGCAAACCGCTATATCCATGCACGAAGTGGCCGAACCTTTTATTGTTCGCCGCGCCGTCCGCCATCTTGAAAAAGGGAGGGTCGTTATTTTTGGCGCGGGTACCGGCAGTCCCTATTTTACCACGGATACGGCAGCGGTTCTCAGGGCTCAGGAGATCAATGCCGAGGTGCTGCTGAAAGCGACAAAAGTTGACGGATTGTATGATTCCGATCCGGTTGTCAACCCCGATGCCAAATTCGTGAAACAGACCAGTTATATGAATGTTTTGGAAAAACAGCTGAAGGTGATGGATATGACGGCCATTTCCCTGGCCATGGACAATGATTTGCCCCTTATTGTTTTTAATCTTAAAAACATGGGGAATATTAAAAAAGTTGTTACCGGTGAGGAGGTCGGAACTTATATATCCGACTAAATAACCTTTATCTGAAAAGAGTGTGCCCTGTTTCGGCACACACAATAAAAAAGGTGTACTATCATGATCAAATCAACATATCAGGAAACCAGAGATCGAATGCAGAAAACCACCAGTTCCCTTGAAAATGAATTGAAACGGGTTCGTACCGGACGTGCTTCATTATCTATTTTCGATGGTATTCGGGTTGACTATTACGGTACTCCCACCCCTCTGGCCCAGATGGCCTCACTTTCGGTCCCCGAAAGCCGTTTAATCATGATTCAGCCCTGGGATGTTTCCGCTATTAAAGAGATCGAAAAAGCCATTTTAAAATCGGATCTGGGGCTTACTCCTTCCAGTGATGGGAAAATTATAAGGATCTCCATCCCTCCGCTTACCGAAGAACGCCGTAAAGAGCTCGTCAAAACCGTTAGAAAAATGTGTGAGGATCATAAGGTGGCCGTTCGAAACATTCGGCGGGATGCCAATGATCTGCTCAAAGGCTTTAAAAAAGACGGGGATATCTCCGAAGATGACGCATTCAAAGCCCAGGATCAAATTCAGACCATAACCGATGATTTCATAAAAGCCATCGATAAAATTTTTATAGAAAAAGAAAAAGAAATCCTTGAATTCTAAGACGAACAGCGCTGATACGGCCGGTCTTGATATTGAAAATCTGCCTTCTCATGTAGCCATCATCATGGATGGGAATGGCCGCTGGGCTAAAAAACGGTTTTTAAACCGGATTCAGGGCCATGAAAAGGGCGCCCAGGCAGTTCGAAAGGTCGTTGAGGCAGCCCGTGAGATCGGTATCTCCGTCCTGACCCTTTATGCCTTTTCAACGGAGAACTGGCAGAGGCCGAAAAACGAAGTCATCGCTTTAATGCGTCTGTTGAAAAAATTTCTTGCGTCTGAAAAACAAAATCTTTTTGAAAACAATATTCGTTTAAATGCCATAGGTCAGATAGAACGCCTTCCTGGAGATGTACGGACAGCATTGCAAAAGGCCATGGACGCCACGCGGCATAACAGCGGTATGCTCTTTAATCTGGCATTAAGCTACGGCGCACGCAGTGAAATCGCTCTGGCAGTGCGTAAAATAGCTGAAAAGACTGTTGCGGGAGAGATTGATCCCGGCGGAATCACCGATAAAGTGGTGGCCGAACACCTGTACACGGCCCGGATGCCTGATCCTGATCTGCTGATCAGGACTTCCGGTGAGATGCGTATCAGTAATTTTTTGTTGTGGCAGATCGCATATACCGAGATTTTTATTACAGACAGTCTGTGGCCGGATTTCGGCCGTGCTGAATTTATCAAGATTATCAAAGAATATCAGTCCCGTGAACGCCGTTTCGGCAAGGTTTGACTTAGACGGTGGAATGCTTTAGTCTCAAGATGGTATGTTAATAAACGGGATTCCTTCGAATTGTAATGTTACATAACTATCAACCTCCTGTTTTCTCTTATTAATTATGCATTTAAAGCGCTTGATTACCGGCCTGGTTGCTCTTCCTTTTCTCCTTTTACTGATCTTCAAATGGGGCACCGGCATATTCGCTCTGACAATAAGCATCATTTGCCTTATTGCGCTATGGGAATATTTTCAGATAGTCCTCGCTGATAAGGACTATACTGTCAGTCATCCCATCGTTTTGCTGTCATTTGTATGCGGGCCTGCCATGATCTGGGCTGCTGCCGGTTCAAAACCCGATGTTGTTTTTTTAATCCTCGCATTGAATATAATTGCCTGCGGCCTGATTTCCGTTCTGCGATTCAAAAATGACCCCGATTTGCCGCGGGTGATTGCCTTGCAGGTGCTGGGAATGTCGTATATCCCTTTGTTTCTTGCATACCTGGTTCTTATTCGTAATACCACGGAAGGTGTCGCCTGGACGTTTACCGTCATTGCCGTAATTTTTATGGGCGATACAGGTGCTTATTATGCAGGCCGGAAATACGGTAAACGAAAATTGTGTCCTTCCGTCAGCCCGGGAAAGACAGTTGAAGGAGCTCTGGGGGGACTGGCGGCCAATGTTCTGGCCGGCATCATTTGCAAACTTGGTTTTGCCTTATCTTTGCCATGGATCGGCGTTGTTCCTTTTTTTATGATTATCGGCGCGGCCGGGCAACTGGGCGATCTGTTTGAGTCTATTTTTAAAAGATCATCCAATATCAAGGACTCGGGCAATATTCTTCCGGGCCACGGTGGCATTCTGGATCGGATTGATGCGCTCTTATTTGCTATGCCCGTGGCCTATTGGTTGATTCATTGAAAGTGATATTCTATGAAAAATTTGTCAGTCATGGGAAGCACCGGATCAATCGGACGCAATGTTCTGGAAATTGTCCGGATGTTTCCGGGTGATTTTAAAATCAGGGCCCTGACCGCTAAAGAAAATGTGGAACTGCTTGCCGGCCAAATTTTGGCCTTTAAACCGGAAATGGCCGTGGTTTATGATGCGGACCTTGCTCAAGCACTGGAAGATCTGCTGCCGGCCAAGACCGGTGTTGCCATCCTTTATGGAGATGAGGGGTACAGGCAGGCGGCTGCCCTTGAATCGATTGATACGGTGATTACGGCAATGGTAGGTGCCGCGGGATTGCTGCCGACAATGGCCGCCATAGATGCCGGTAAAAATATTGCCCTGGCCAACAAGGAAACCCTTGTCATGGCCGGAGAGCTTGTAATGCGGCGGGCCGCTGAACAAAAGGTGTCCATTCTGCCCATTGACAGTGAGCACAGTGCAATTTTTCAATGCCTGGCCGGTAACCGGCGCCGGGATCTTGCCAGGATACTGCTTACCGGATCAGGCGGGCCATTTTTAAAGCGCGGCAAAGATGAATTCGATAGCATAAAACCAGCGGATGCGCTCAAGCATCCCAACTGGCGGATGGGCAATAAAATTACCATTGATTCGGCAACGCTCATGAATAAAGGGCTTGAGTTTATCGAGGCACGGTGGCTGTTTGATGTGACACCGGAACAGATTCAGGTAGTCATTCATCCCCAGAGTATAGTGCATTCCATGGTGGCCTTTGTGGACGGATCGGTCATTGCGCAGCTTGGCGTACCGGATATGAAAGGTGCCATTGCATATGCTTTGAGTTTTCCCGGGCGTCTGCCCATAGGACAGCTGATTCCGGAGTTTGCGGACATAGGAACATTGGGCTTTGAACATCCCGATCTGGAACGATTCCCATGTCTGAAACTGGCAATTGAAGCCTGTGGCGCCGGGGGAACTCTGCCGGCTGTATTGAATGCGGCCAACGAAGTAGCGGTATATGCTTTTCTGCACAACGAGTTGAGTTTTGTGAATATAGCCAATGTGGTCCGTCAGACCATGCAAAATCATGTGATTATTGAACAGCCCGGCCTGGACAGTATTGTCACGGCCGATAAATGGGCCAGGCGGGAAACCGCCGGGTTGATTAAAGGAATTTTTAACAGCTAACAAACCAACGGATTATATTTATGAGCACCAGCATTATCGCTTTTGTTATTGTTCTCGGCGTGCTGATATTTTTTCACGAGCTGGGCCATTTTCTGGTGGCCCGCCTCTTCGGAGTTGGTGTGGAAAAATTTTCGCTGGGATTCGGTCCCAGGATCTTCGGCCGGACTGTCGGTATTACCGATTATCGTATTTCCGCCATACCTCTCGGCGGATATGTCAAGATGGTCGGGGAAGATCCGGATGCCGATATCGATCCTGCCGAGAGGGCTCTTTCCTTCACTCATAAACATGTTTTCAAACGAATAATGATTGTTGCCGCGGGGCCTTTTTTCAACCTGCTGCTGGCCGTGATCATTTTCTTCGGCCTTTTTATGGTGTCCGGAACTTTTATTTTGAAACCTACCGTCGGAGAGATCAAGGAGGGAGGGCCGGCCTGGGATGCGGGATTGCAGAAAGGAGACCGCATCTATTCCATTGAGGGGAATGCCATAGCCACCTGGGATGAGATGGCCGAACGGATCAGAAACAGCGGGGGGCGTCCGCTGCTGTGCCGGATTTACCGGGGTCAGTCCGAGATCGAGCTGACCATAACCCCGGAAATTCAGACAGCCAAAAACATATTCGGAGAAGATACTCAGCGATATGTCATTGGCGTCACATCCGCCGGCGATGTTATTCCCAGACGGCTGAATCCGTTTGATGCCCTGGGAGAGAGTATCCGTCAGACCTGGGACATCTCCCGGCTGACAGTATTGAGCATTGTAAAACTGATTCAGGGGTCGATTTCCACTAAAACACTTGGCGGTCCCATCATGATCGCCCAGATGGCCGGAGACCAGGCCCGTGAGGGGGCTGCGAACCTGCTCTTTTTTACGGCCCTGATAAGCATCAACCTCGGTATCCTGAATTTTTTACCCATCCCGGTACTGGATGGCGGCCACCTGGTGTTTTTTACCATTGAAGCCCTTACGAGGCGCCCGGTCAGCACCCGGGTTCGCGAGATTGCCCAGCAGGTGGGTATTTTTATTTTACTGTTGTTGATGGTGTATGTTTTCTATAATGATATCAGTAGAATGTTTTTTAGCTGAACAATAACAACCTTTAAACAAATGGGAAGATCATGGCACATCGACTGGAAATAACACTCAGACCGGATCTGTTTGATGCCGAGGGCGAAAAGGTCAGGCAAAAGGCAGAGGATTATCTTGGTATCAAGCTGGAAAAGGTGCGAACCGTTCAGGTTGTTATTATTGATGCCGATTTTACAAAAGATCAGTTGGAAACCGTTCAACGAGAGGTTTTTACCAATCCTGTAACTCAGATTTCCTCTTTTGATCCGTTGAATCTTGATTTTGACTGGACTATCTGGGTGGGTTTTCGCGCCGGTGTCCGGGACAACCCCGGCAGTACGGCCATCGAAGGGATTGAAGATGTACTTGAGATAGATTTCAGCGAAAAGGACGCCGTATACACTTCCCGGCGATACTGCCTGCAGGGACGGGACCTGACCTATGAGGCGGTGGATAAAATCGCCGGAGAATTGCTGGCCAATGATATTATCCAGCAATGGAAAGTTTTTCCCCAAAAGACCTGGGATCCAAAAACCGGGATCGGCCTGATTCTTCCCAGGGTCAAACTCAATCATGAGCCTACGGTTACCACTATCCCGGTGAACAGTGACGCAGCTTTGCAGGCGGTCAGCGACCAGCGCTCCCTGGCACTGAATCCGGCCGACATTCCCACGATCCGCGCTTATTTTATCGATAAGGCTGTGCAAAAGGAAAGGGCTGCCGCAGGGCTGTCCGATCCCACCGATATCGAGCTTGAATATATTTCCCAGGCCCGCAGTGATCATTGCAATCACAATACATTTCAAGGTGTGTTTGAATACCATGATTCCAGGACCGGTAAAACTGAAAAAGTGGACAATCTTTTTAAAACATGCATTCAGGCCCCGACCCTGGCTTTGAAGGAAAAAAAGCCCTGGGTCGTTTCCGTGCTGTGGGACAATGCCGGGGTGGGGCGTTTTGACGAGGATCATTATTATACGGTTACCGGCGAAACCCATAACTCTCCCTCCAATATGGAGGCTTACGGCGGAGCCATTACCGGTATTGTTGGTGTGTATCGTGATCCCATGGGCACGGGACTGGGATCGAAGCTGATTATGGGAAGCTACGGATACTGTACGGGACCAAGGGATTACAGCGGCAGCCTTAAACCGCGGCTTCATCCCAGACGCCTTTTGGACGGTGTCATAGAGGGAGTCCGGGACGGCGGCAACAAGAGCGGTATACCTACCACCTTCGGGCAGGTTCTGTTTCATCCGGGCTATCTGGGTAAATGCCTGGTTTTTGTCACGGCGCTTGGTATGATGCCGGCCAGGGTCAACGATCTGCCGTCGGAGCTGAAAAAAACCTCACCGGGCGAGCTGGTAATCATGTGCGGGGGCAGGGTTGGAAAGGACGGCATCCACGGGGTGACCGCATCGTCGGAAATCTATTCCGCAAACACCCCGGCAGGGCATGTGCAGATCGGCGATCCCTATACCCAGAAAAAGATGCATGACTTTCTGCTTGAAGCCCGGGACAGGGGATTGATCAGGTTTATCACGGATAACGGCGGAGGCGGGCTGTCCTCATCGGTGGGCGAGAGCGCCCTGTTTTCCAATGGCTGTGAAATCCAGTTGGAAAAGGTACCTTTAAAGTATGACGGTCTGGATCAGTGGGAAATATGGATTTCGGAATCCCAGGAACGGATGACCCTGGCCGTGGCTCCTGAAAATCTTGAACAGTTCATGACACTTTCGCGGCTCCATGCCGTGGAAAGCACGGTGATTGGAAAATATACCGATACCGGGAAACTGCACATCACCTACAACGGCAAAACATGCGCATATGTGAATCTGGATCTTCTGACGGGCAGTTTTCCCCAGTGGAAATTCGAGGCCCTGTGGCAGCCGCCCGAGGAGAGGGGTATGACCGAGCCCGTGCTGCAGGAGCCGGGTGATTACAACACCCTGCTGCTGGATCTTATGGGTCGGCCCAACATCTGCTCCAGGGAGTGGATTACACGCCAGTATGACCATGAGGTTCAGGGATCCAGTGTAATAAAACCGCTGGTGGGGGCACAGCGGGACGTCAACAGTGATGCGTCCGTGATCCGGCCGGTGCTGACATCATCAAAAGGTCTGGCTTTTTCCCAGGCCCTTCTGCCCTCCTATTCGGCCATTGATGCTTTTCACATGACCACCTGCACCATTGACGAGGCCGTGCGCCGTCTGCTGGCGGTAGGTGCCGATTTTGAGCAGATCGGAGGCGTTGATAATTTCTGCTGGCCCAATATTCAGTTTCATCCGGAAAAAAATCCGGACGGCAGATTCAAGGCGGCCCAACTGGTGCGATCCTGCCGGGCCCTGCGCGAGATGTGCATGGCCTATGAAATCCCACTGCTGTCGGGCAAGGACAGCATGTATGTGGACGGCCATCTGCCCGGACCTTATAATGAATCCCATAAGGTGTCGGCTCCGGCTACGCTTCAGTTTTCCACAACCTCCATAGTTAAAGAGATTCAAAAATGTGTGACCATGGATTGCAAGATGGCCGGGGATCTGGTTTATGTTATCGGAAATACCCGCAATGAACTGGGCGGATCTGAATATTACGAACACCTGGGTTATACCGGTTTGAATGTGCCCAGGGTGATTGCCGGGGAGTTCATTAAAACCTACAAGGCCCTTGGAAAGGCCGTGGAACAGGAACTTGCGGCATCAATTCACGGTATCTACAGGGGAGGGTTGGGAATTCATCTGGCCATGGTGGCCATGGGCGGCAATCTGGGTATGGATGTGGATCTTGGCCTTGTGCCGGCCGAGGATGTGTTTCGTAATGATACACTTTTATTTTCCGAATCCGCCGGCCGGTTTGTCGTTACCGTGGATCCGCTTAAAAAAGAGGAATTTGAAAATATTTTCAAGGACCTTGACTGTGCGTGTATCGGCAGGGTAAGCAGAGAACCTGAATTTGTAATTAAAGATATTGCAGGCAAGATGCTTTTGTCCGTTCCTGTCGCTGCTCTCAAGGCAGCGTGGAAAAAGCCCTTTGGAGATTTGATATGAGCAATGTAAATGTACTGGTGCTGACAGGCTATGGCCTTAACTGCGATAATGAAACCGCTTATGCCTTTGAATTGGCCGGCGCAAAGGCCGCAAAGGTTCATATTAATTCCGTGATTAACGGATCAGTACATCTGGAAGAGTATCAGATTCTGGTGTTCGGCGGCGGATTCAGTTGGGGTGATGATCACGGCGCCGGTGTGATTCAGGCCGTGCGCTTCAAGACTCATCTGGGTGACAGAATCCTTGAATTCGTGGCCCGGGGAAAACTGGTAATCGGGATCTGTAACGGGTTCCAGACCCTTGTGAATCTCGGGCTCCTGCCGGGCTTTGATAATGACTATACCAGACGTTCCGTGGCCTTGACCTTTAATGACTGCGGTAATTTCAGGGATGACTGGGTTCATTTGAAAATCAATCCTTCGACCCCCTGTGTCTTTACCCGGGGCCTGGAACTGATCGAACTGCCCATACGCCACGGCGAGGGAAAACTCTGCGCGGATCAGACCATTATAGACAGTCTGGCCGACAACCAGCAGGTGGTCCTTCAATATGCCCTGCCCGAGGGTACGCCGGCCGGGCGGAAATTTCCATATAATCCCAACGGTTCAGTGAACGACATCGCCGGCATCTGCGATCCCACGGGCCGCATATTCGGCCTCATGCCCCACCCCGAAGCCTTTAATAACTGGACCAACCATCCCAACTGGACTTTGAAAAAAGAAAAGGCCAGGCGGGAGAACAAGATTTTCGGCAGCAGACCGACCCCGGGTATCCGCATGTTTCAAAACGCGGTGGAGTATATGGAGAGGACTGAAGGCTGAATCCAGCGGCACCGTACACCATGAGGCGCTGCTTGAAACTACAGATTTTTCAAGATGTCTATCATCGAATAAACCACGGATTGCCGGCCCTGTTTTACCTTTTCAGCCAGATAATTTGCCGCATCAAGTGTGCCCAGGGCATATATGTCACGCCCGTTGACGTTGTGGGAAAACTCGAATTTGACCGTATCGTCCGAAGATGTCAGGCTGTAGGTGTGCCAGGCGTGTCCCGTAAGATAATTTTCCGGTACACCTAGAATTGTCCGCTGTTTTTCAGGGTCCCTTTCCTTTATGATTTTATCTGCCGTATAAGGCGTCCCCAGACTGTTGAAATACCCGACCATGGCCTTGGCGGTGCCGCTGGTATCGGCCTTGCCCTGCTGGTGGCTTTCCTGGATTTCCAGCGTGTATCCGTCGAACAATCCTGGAAAGGCATGGGCCGCCCATTCCATCATGGCCTGGAAGCCCACGATCTGTTTGGCCATGTTGGGGGCGATCACCGCGCTTATTTTTGAGTCGCAAACGGTCTGGTGAAGCCTGTCACGGTCCCCGCCCGTGGTGCCCATGACAAACGGGAGGCCGTGTTTGCAGTAAAATTCGGCATTGCCGTTCACGGCCGACGGATGGGTGAAATCGATGCAGATAAACGGGAAAAACCCGGTTTTGATATCACCGATAATCGTTTCGGCCTGCTCCGGTCTTACCAGGCGGATGGCCTGATCCCTGATAAGGCAGTCGGCGTCTGTTATCTCCGGTCCAGTGAGGGAGTAGGGGACAATTTCGAAGCGTTGATCCATTATACCGTGTGCGGCAATAGTTGCAGCCATATCTCCAGGCAGTCCGTTTACCATTATTTTGACGGGATTCATTTTTTTATCTCCTTTTTTACAGTTTTTTTATATGTCTGTTTAGGACGGGAGGCCAGACGGTTTTGTATCTCGGGCACCAGGGCTGATAGTCCTGGAAAAGTCGTATCTCCGGCTCCAGCCAGGCTTTGGGCCAGTGTTCGGACGGTCCCGGGGATATATGCCTCGAAACCGGTTTTGTGCCTGACCTGGCTCAGGAATGCAAATGCCCCGAGCATCTGCAGGCTTCGGGTAATACGGCAATACCGATATCCGGCAATAAATTTTTCGGCCCTGCAGGAAATATTCGACCGATAGCATCGCATGCAGTAATCCAGCAGATGTTCCTGCAGGGAAAGAGGCAGTGCCACATATGGATCGATTAAAAGAGACGCCAGATCGTATTGAATCGGACCGGTTCGTCCTCCCTGGAAATCAATTAAAAAAGGTTGTCCGTTTTTTATCATTATATTGCGGGACTGCAGGTCCCTGTGCATAAATCCGTTGCATGAATAGAGTACTGTTTTATCGGCCAGCTTCGAGAAATCTTCCTTCAGGTGATTAAAATCGGTGGCAAGCTTGAGATATCCGTTTAAAAAGGCATCTGTAAAATAGCGGCACTCTTTTTCCAGAATCAGATGACGGTCGTAGCGGGAGCTCTGGTAAGTCCATTTTGAATTAAACCCCTTTGCGCCTTGCACGGAAAGTTTTACCAGGATATCGATGATGGATTCGTACAGCCTGTCCGCCTTTTGTTTGTCCGGCATGGAGTTCACCATGGCCTGGAGATGGATATCGCCAAGATCCTCAATCAGAACCAGTCCGGAAAACCGGTCGAACTCCAGGATTTCGGGTACCGGCAGACCCCGGTGCAGGAGGTGATTGCCGATATCGATAAATGAATCCACCTCGGCCTTTGCTTTTTGCAGGCGCAGTCCATGATCCGCTAAAATGACGGAATGGTCTGCCCTGGTGATTCTATACCAGTTGCGGTCCGAGCCATCTCCTTTCAGTTTAATGGTTGTTTGAGCCGGCTCGGTACTAAAGTCAGCAGGGGGCCGGGTTTTTCCAAATGCTCTGTCCGTCAGTTTTTCCAGGTTTATCCGACGGTACCGGTCCGGTGTGCCGATATCCTGCCAGAAAAAGTCGCCGGGCATAAAGGCCTTTATTTTATCTCCGGAAGCCATCAGCTTTTGGTAAGCATCGATACTGCTTGAAAAACAGTCGGCCGGAATGAGATCCAGCACCTTCGGGTCAAGGACCTGTATGCCGGTAAACGTAAGCAGCCCGTCATATTTTTCTACAGGCCGATCATCGTTCCGGAAACCTGTTATGAAGCCTTCGCGGCTGACACTGACAGTATTAAACAAGTCATTATTGCAAAGCACCATGGTTGCCGGATAGGGATGTCCCATGTGAAATTTGTAGAGTTTTTTAAAATCAATATTGGTAACAATATCGCTGTTAACGACAATAAACGGATCTTCATCCCAGAAATCGGCCGCGTTTTTAATGGCTCCGCCCGTGCCGAGAATTTCCGGTTCATAACTCGTATCCACTGAAATTGAATAGGATTGACGGGCAAGAAATGATTCTATTTTTTGGTTAAGATGATGGGTGTTGACCATGACCGCCCCGCAGCCGGCCTGTTCAAGGCCGCGAATCAGGATATCCAGCAGAGGGCGGCCGCCAATGGGAAACAGTGGTTTGGGAGTATGGGCGCTATATGGGAAAAGCCGGGTGCCGAAACCGGCTGCGAGGATCAGTGCTTTCATGGCTTGTCCGATGACTTTGAACCTGAAACCGGCAGGTTCCAGGTTGAAGGTTCCTGGTTACAATGTCCATTTTGGAGATTACTGTCCGTTCAACCCAATTGACAATCAATAATCCCCCGGGTTTATACTATTTCGTCAGAAATTCTCGATAGTATTCAATAGTTTGAGTAGAAAATTTGAGCCGTTTATCCGGATCATGGCCTGACTTGTCGTTTGATTTGAACAGGGAGATGGCATTTTTATAGTTTTCCTTGGAGAGAGCTTCTTTAAGTTCGATCGCCTGGTTTTTGTACATCCGGTTGCCAAAGGATTGAATTTTTTTCAGACTCTCTTTGGAACTGCCGTTTTTGGCGGGGTTCTTCTCCAGATATTGAAATACGACCTGGTATGATTCAAAATATGCTTTAAGAAAACGGGCATAACCCTGCAGTTTTTTAAAACCCTCGGAAGTCAGGTTGTATGTATCCGGGAGTGTGGCATGCGGCATGATGATAGCATCGTTAATAAATGCCTTAAGATTTTTGCGGACAAGAAAGTCGGCGGAAAGATCCGCATTATAGGTAAATTCAAACCTGAAAAAATTTTGCAGCAAAGAGTAAGGCGCATGCAGATCGGAAGCGGTAAACTGGAACGCATTTCTTTCAAGAATTCCTAATGCCGTAAATGCCGCCGGTACGAAAAATGCAATACAGTTGTTCTTATAATAGTCGAGAACCGGGCGTTTGGCGATGTTGACCTGGAACTGGGCATCTTTATAGGGTTTTGATTTTTCACCCGAGATTGACAGAATAAATTTTCTTTGAATATAGGATTCAACGGCCTGTTCAACAGCATATACGTGGTCCAGGACAAGCGTATCCGACAACGTTACGCCCTGATGATGGAGATAGTGGATATAAGTTTCGACCTGAGCCAATATTCGGTCGTAGGAGAAACGGTTTCTGGAAAAATTTAAAATTGCTCCTGCCACCAGCGCATGAGGAGTGACAACCGTGGCCCGGTCTATCTCATTCAATACCTTGTGTCCGATGACGCGGCACAGATTTTTTTGTTTGCCGGAAGAGAGTTCGCTTATGTCCAGATTGTTTTGCCGCAAAAAATTTTTAAGAGTAAAAGGTTCGTTGAATTTTACGTAGATTCGTCCGTATTTTTTCTTCAGAAATTTTCTGGCGCCGATCATCTGGGAAAAACTTTCAGGATTTTTCTTGCCTCCTTCCAGTTCATGCAGGTAGGCACTTTCTTCCAGCACTCTGTCGTAGCCGATGAAGACAGGAACAAAAATAAGATCGTCACAGGCCCCGTTTTTATAAGCCTCGATCAGTATGGAAAGCATGCCGAGTTTTGGCATCAGCAATTTGCCGGTCCGGCTGCGGCCGCCTTCGACAAAAAGTTCAAGGTTAAATCCCTCTTCAAGTATTTTGTGAATGTATTCCGAGAATACCCTGGAGTACAGGGCCATCCCCTTGAATGTGCGTCGCAGGAAAAACGCCCCGGAACCTCTGAATATGGGTCCTATGGGCCAGAAGCTGAGGTTTTTACCCGCGGCAACCAGCGGACACGGCATGTTGTTTCGATGCATGATATAAGAGAGAAGCATATAATCAATGTGGCTTTTATGGCAGGGCAGGAGAATCAGAGGGCCTTTTTGAGACATGGTTTTAACCCGGTTAAGGCCCTGCTGATTGAATGTGAAGCCGTCAAACATGATTTTTAAAATCCATGTTAAAAATATTTCAAACACTTTTATTATGGATGGGTTGTATCGAGCGGCGATTTCTTTAAGGTATGCATCGGCCTGCTTACGTGATTTTTGAATGGAAATATTTTTTGATTTGGCATTTTGCCGCATGTAGCGGCTCAATCGGTCCCGGGTCAAAATACTTTCCCGTATCTCTTCCATGGATTTGAGCTGCGGGCCGGTGATGCTCTGGCGGTGTCGGTTTAGCTGCCGCAAAAGATTGCGGCGTACCATCAGGCAGAGGTGTTCGTTGCCGAGGCTGTGTTTTGACTGCTGTTGAATAAAAGCCATCAGGTTCATAGGTTCTGAAATTTCTATAAATACCTTGCCGGGATTTTTAAAAAGCATCACCAGGCGGCGCAGCACGCCGGGTTTTTGTTCCGGGCCGAAGATAATATCAATAATACCGGGAGTGGACCGCAGCGGCTTTTTGCTGAAGAACATCAGTTGGGGAACCAGAAACACGGGGCGGTCAATTGATTTTTGCATTTCGACCAGATACTCAATGGGTCCGGTTTCCGATTTGACAAAGCGGCGGTAAAAGCCTTTGGGGCTGACCAGTGACAGCAGGGCTGTCCTGTCCGCAAGCAGTTCGTTGCGGATATAGCCGCTCTTGAAGGGATCGGGAAGAGAAAATTTGTGCAGGATATGATCCAGATAAAAGAGCGATATTCTGAAAATCCGGGAGAGCGGCTGCCACAAAAAGACCTCGTACCCCATCCCTATTTCAGGAAAACGGCACCCGAGCTGCTGGTAACGGGTATGGTAAAACAGGTATTCGAAGTGGCTCTTGTACTTGTTGACATAAACCACAATGGCGTTATCGGGGATGTTGTCCAGAACAGCCTTTTGATCACTGCCTACGGTTATGCCGCGATAAAAAAGCCTGAGCAGCCAGGATGCTGCAAATCCCTTTTTGCCCGGCAAAAAGCAGCTAAAATGGTGTTGCTGCCCTTTGAGAAGGGAATTTTTCCAAGCGTTTATTTTATCTGTGATTTTGCTTAGCTTGTTTGTTTTTAATTTCATGCTAAATAGACTGTGTTTGGCTGATATCTGTATATTTATTTAAAATACAAAATGTTATATAATGTAGCGTCATGCTGAATCAATCAATCCGAGAAAAATACCAAAAGCCGGCCTTGTTTGCAAATGGTTTGTTTGACTTTTTACGAGTTTATCAACCCTGACTAAAGAAAAATAATCTTGCGCTATGGTGTTCGATGTGGTATCAAACGACAAAATCAAGAGATTAGGGCTATTGATCTTATTTAATCGGTTTTGTTTTTATGTTGTTTGAACTATCTCTGCTTGAATCGTTATAATTCATTTGGGACGGATTGGGTTACATTCATTAAACGAAAATGATATAGCTATTTTATTATTATAGAATCAGGTCAATTTTAGTTAAAGGAGGATAAATTTTTATGAAAACATTAATTGGTGGTGCGGTAGCTGCTGTTTTGGGCATTATAGGTCTTGCGGTATGGTTCAAACCTTTTATGATGCTTCTGGCCGGGGCAATTCCGGCTATGCTTCTGCTTGGAGGCGGGCTTGCTCTTTATCTGGGATTTGATGAACTCAAGGATTCCTGGAAAAAAGACGATGCCACAGTCGATACAACCGCTCCTGCGGATAATAGCGAAACATACAAAAAAGAAATTGATGATTTAAAAAAAGAGATTGATACTTTAAAGGCTGAAAAAGCCTGAAAAATCAATATTTATAAAAATCATAAACCCTGCAGCCGTCAAACGCCGCGGGGTTTTTTCGTTTAAGACCCGGCCCGGTAGTGTCAGGCGGGTGGTTTTTATTACCAAGATAGTCACATTCAGACAAAAAAGATTACGTATAAAGATGATATAACTGTTTTACCTTATTGAATTTGTAAAGGTCAGCCTGCCATGCGGAAGCCGCATGATCCAGATTTTCACCATTTTCAAGGCATTGCCGTATCTCCCGACTGCCGGTGATCAGATCAAAGGGCTGCTTTTCAAATTCATATTCATACGGGGGCGATTTCCATTTAAAATCGGCACCATGGTTTGCAATAACCGCCTGGAGCAGTTTAAGGGTGGTTAGATACGGCTGGTACAAGGATCTGTCAATGATATGAATCTGGAATCCACGGCAGTGTCGACCCTGCCATTTGTTTGCTACCGGTTCAAAAACAGCCGGCCTGAGAATCACCCCTTTAAAGGCGTCCATGGGCAGGGCAGCGGATAGTGTGGGAACATCCAGATAAGGTGCCCCAAACAGTTCAAACGGCTGGCTGGTTCCCCGGCCCTCTGAAATATTGGTGCCTTCCAGCAGCACCTGGCCTGGATAGACCATGGCGGAAACAGGTGTAGGCAGATTGGGTGACGGCGGAACCCAGCATAGGCCGGTGTCCTGAAAATACATGGCCCGGTGCCAGCCCTGCATGGGAATCACTTCAAGGTCACACCCGATTCGGTAGTGATCATTGAATAACAGTGCGATTTCCCCGATGGTCATCCCGTGACGCATGGGAATTGGAAAACGGCCCACAAAGGAGGAATATTGATGCGAGAGCAGATTACCCTCGGTGACAAGGCCGCCTATGGGGTTGGGCCGGTCCAGTATAACGATTTTGCGATTGCAGCGACGGGCCGCTTCCATGCAGTAACTCATGGTGTAGATAAAGGTATAAACGCGGGTGCCGGCATCCTGCAGATCAATGAGCAGGATATCGATGTCATTAAACATCTTTTCGGTGGGGACCCGGGTTTCCCCGTAAAGGCTGAAAACAGGTATATCCAGAACCGGATCCATGGTATGGTCCGATTCGATCATATTGTCCTGCTTTGCGGCCCAGAAACCGTGCTGGGGAGAAAAAAGCGTGGTCAGTTGTCCGGGAAAGCGTTCATTGATAAGGTCCCGTGCATGCTTAAAGTGCCTATCCACCGAGGCCGGATTGCAAAGCAGCCCAAGCCGCCTGCCTTCAAGCCAGTCCGGTGGTGATTTGATTAGATTGTCAAGGCCTGTGTAAACCATGTTGTTCCCGTGTGTATGGTGATTCAAAATCTTGTCGGAATTTTGGAAATAAGGGGGCAGGGGATTGAACCGGCCGCCTGTAAATCCTGAATTATTTTACATATATCCAGCCGGGGTGTCAATGTTTTTGCCTCAGGCGGCATAATCGTTTACTGCTAAATCGTAGGGTGGGCTGTGCCCACCGAATGGGCCGAAGTCCTTTTTTGGGGAGTTGGTTTAAAAATAAAAACGATCAATAGTCTGAAAGACCCGGTCTTACGGAATTTTAATTTTCCATTTCAACACGCAGGTGGTACCGCATGCTGAACCTGTACAAGAGCAACCGGATTGAAAAACTTGTCGACACCTTAACGGATGTACTGGCCACGCCTCTTGCTACGCCCCATGAGCCGGAATGGATCTCAGTGCCGACCCAGGGGCTTGGGACCTGGCTCGGCATGGAGCTTTCAAAACAACTGGGGATCTGGGCCAATGCGAAGTTTCCGTTCCCGAGGATGCTCATCGAACAGGTGATGACCGGGGTGCTCGGAGAAAAAATGCCGGATACGGCGTTTTTCCGGCCCGACAGCCTTGTCTGGCGAATCATGGGCCTGTTGCCCGAATTTATTCATCGAAGCGAGTTTGTACCCCTTAAAAATTATCTGGCCGATGATAAAAATGGGGTTAAGCTGTTTCAACTGTCATGGAGGATTGCCAGGACGTTTGATCAATATGCGGTCTACCGTCCGGCAATGGTACGGGCCTGGGAAAAATTCAGGGAAAATGGCCGGCCGGAACCGTCACGGAGAAAAGAAGATTTATGGCAGCCGATTCTCTGGCGGGCCCTGGTTAAAAGATGCGGTGCCCTTCACATGGCCTCGGCTGCCGAGCTTTTTTTTGATGCCCTGCAAAACCGGAATGAATGCACGGATTTGCTGCCCTCCAGAATTTCGCTGTTCGGTATTTCAACACTGCCGCCGCTTTATCTCAAGGTGCTGGCCGGACTGCCGGATCAGGTGTCGGTCAATCTGTTTCTGCTGAGTCCTTCCAGGGAATACTGGGCCTACATCCGCTCAAAACATGAAATTATAAAAGAGCTTCGACGCAGCGATCCCGATGCCGATGTTGCCCTGCTCATGGATCAGGCGCTCTATATGGAAGAGGGCAATGCCCTGCTGGCTTCGTTGGGGCGGCTGGGCCGTGATTTCCAGTATATTGCAGAGGAGGTTGCCGATTACAACGAGCCGGATGAAGATCTGTATGTAGATCCCTGCATCGCCGGAAAAAGTAATCTGCTCAATGTACTGCAGGCCGATATGCTTCATCTAAGGCTTCGCCGGCCCGGGGAGGTTGAACCTGTGCCCGTGGACAGGGATGACTGCTCGGTTATGGTGCATTCCTGCCACGGTCCCATGCGGGAAACCCGTGTGCTGCACGATCAACTGCTGGATGCTTTTGAACGGGATCCGCTACTGGAACCCCATGATGTCATTGTCATGGTGCCTGATATTAATACTTATGCCCCCTATGTCGAGGCTGTATTCGGCGCCGGTGATCCCGGCATGGCGCAGATTCCCTACCGTATCAGCGACCAGGATCTCCGGGCCGAAGGAGTGGTTATCGATGCATTTTTATCCATACTTAAACTGGCTGGAAGTCGTCTTTCGATTCAGGATGTTCTGGACCTGCTGGCCCTTGATCCGGTGCGTGAAGTTTTTGATCTTTCCCCCGAGGAAACAAAAAGAGCCGGAGACTGGATAATTTCCGCCGGTGTACGCTGGGGCATGGATTCGGCGCACCGCCAAAGGGTCGGCCAGCCTGCATATAATGAAAACACGTGGCGCTTTGGTCTGGATCGCCTGCTGCTGGGGTATGCCATGCCCGGGAAAGCTGGTGAACTGTTCGGCAATGTATTGCCCTATGATGCGGTCGAAGGCAAGGACGCCGGGATTATTGGTAAAATTGCCGCCTTTTGCGAAACCCTGTTTTCATATGTGCACAGGATCAGCCGGCCCATGCCGCTATCCGGCTGGAAACAGGTACTGCTGGAACTTAGGCAAGATATGATTGCCGGCAGCCAGACACTGGAATACCAGCATCAGTTTATTCGTGATACCCTTCAGAATATGACCGGGCAGGCGGAAATTGCCGGGTTTGAAGAACCCTTGTCCCTTGATGTTGTCATGCAGTTGCTGACCAGGCGTTTGACTGAAGAGCCGTCGGTCAGGGGATTTCTGTCCGGCAGCGTCACTTTCTGCAATTTTCTCCCCATGCGCAGCATCCCTTTTAAGATGATCTGCCTGATGGGGATGAATGATGCTGATTTTCCACGTTCACGGCAGGAAGCTGGATTCGATCTTATCACAAAACAGCCTATGCCCGGGGACCGCTCCATGCGTCATGACGACCGGTATCTGTTTTTAGAGGCCCTGCTGTCCGCCCGAAACCGGCTGTTGATCACCTATGTCGGTCAAAGCATTAAAGACAACAGCATGCTGCCGCCGTCGGTGGTGATCAGCGAACTGATAGACACCATATGTGACGGGTTTTATCCGGAGGGAATTTCCCCGGAATCGTCGGATGAAGAGCGGTGCACCGCCATGCGCAGGCGGCTGGTCATCACCCATCCGCTCAATCCTTTTGATCCCGGATATTTTGACCCCGAAGTGCCGGATCTTTTCTCCTATTCGGACCGCTATCTTGAGGCGGCCGATGCAGGCAGGAAGATCACACATGACCCGCCCGTGTTTTTAAAACAGGTGCTGCCTCCCGGCACGGACGCCGTATCAATCATCAGTCTGGGAGAACTGACACGGTTTTTTTCCATGCCGGCGGCCTTTTTTCTGCAAAACCGGCTGGGGATTTATCTGAATGAAAATTTTGATAAAATCGACGATCGGGAGCCTGTTGTCCCCGATGCCCTGGAAAAGTATTTAATAGGCTCGTACCTGCTCGACAAGGGGGCGGCCGGTGAAGCCATGGCGGATATATATCCGGTTGTTCGCGCCATGGGCACCCTTCCGCCGGGCACCTCCGGGCGCTGTCTTTACAGCGATATAATGGAACTGGTGACACCCATCAACCATCTCCTGGCAGCCGAGACCGTTTTTGATCTTATGGACCCTGTCATGGTGGACCTTGAAATTTCCGGGGCGCGTATCAGCGGCAGAATAGGAGATATCAGGTCCCATGCACGGGCTGCGGCAACTTATGCCCGGTTAAGCGCACGGCGCAAGATTGTCTTCTGGATCGAGCACCTGGTGCTTAACTGTCTTGCCATGGACACCCTTGCCCGGAAATCAATTCTAATCGGGCGGGGGCAAAAGGGGTGCGAGCGGATGGTTCTGCCCGATATTAGAGACAGGGCGCCTGCTTTGTTGAAGGATCTTGTCCGCCTTTATAAAAAGGGCCGGGAAACGCCGCTGCCCTTTTTCCCGGAAACATCATATGCTTATGCGCGGACCTGGCTGAAAGCAGATGATGCATGGGCCGGACAAAAGGCCATGAAGGCGGCTTATGGAAAATGGAATACTGGTTTTACAGGGCCTCCGGGTGAAGCGGATAATCCCTATGTGCGTAAAGCCTTTGAAGGAAAAGAGCCGTTAGAGGACACATTTGACGATCCGGAAACTGCCTTTACCCGCCTGGCTCTGTCGGTTTTCGAGCCGTTGATTGATGCGGAAAATTCGAATGATGCCTGATTGAAATGAGATTCACCGAAAAAGGACGCGGATGAAACAACTGCAGCCGGAAAGCATGGAACTGAGCGGCACCAACCTGATTGAGGCCAGTGCGGGAACAGGCAAGACTTACGCCATTACATCTTTGTTTGTGCGCCTGATTCTGAACGGATTCAATCTGGAACAGGTGCTGGCGGTTACCTTTACCGAGGCCGCCGCCAGTGAGCTGCGCGGCCGGATTCGTACACGGCTGCTCGATACCCTGGCCGCCCTGGAGCAAGGGCGGAGCGATGACCTTTTTTTGCAGAAAGTGCTTGCAAGACCGGATATTGAAAAAAGCAGGCTGCGCAACCGTATCAGGGCGGCCCTGGGTGCCTTTGACGAAGCCGCAATTTTTACCATTCACGGGTTTTGCCACCGGGTCCTTAAAGAAAACGCCTTTGAAAGCTCGATGATTTTTGATGCGGACCTGGTTCCCGATACCCGGCCTTTGTACCGCGAGATCGCTTTCGATTTCTGGACAGGGCAGGTGTACGGCCTTTCAGAGGTTTTTATCCGGCTGCTTCAGAAAGAAAAAATCACCCCCGAGAGTCTGATCGATCTGGTGCGGGCCGTGGCGGCCGAACCTGACCGCAAGGTGCTGCCATTGGATGTATCGTATGAAATGACACAAGAGGGTTTGCATGAAATCTATCAAAGGACCCGGGCCATCTGGCAAAATGAGGCCAGCGAAATTCGGGCGCTTTTGCAGACGCATCCCGGCGTGAACCGCCGCTCCTACAATAAAAAAAATCTGGACAGATGGCTGGAAAATGTCCATGTTTTTCTTGAACCCGACCATATCCGGGATTTTGAGATTGATAACAGCATTGGTAAATTTACTCAGACCAGACTTCTGGAGACCAGTGCCAAATTAAAAAAGGCCCCAGGTTGCCCCGAACATTCTTTTTTTTCAGAGTGCGAAGAACTCACAACATTTCCTCATCACTGGCTCATTGCATTCAAAAAGCAGCTCATGGAGTATGCCCGGGCAGAGCTTTACGCCCGTAAAACCGATCAGGGTGTCTGCTTTTTTGATGATTTGATCCAGAATCTGGACAGGGCTCTGCGAGGAAGTGGGGCAAAATTGCTGGCGCGCAAAATAAGGGAGCGCTACCCGGCGGCCCTCATCGATGAATTTCAGGATACGGATATGGCCCAGTACCGTATTTTCAACCGGATTTACCAGGGAACCAGAGGGCCTTTTTTTCTCATCGGAGATCCAAAGCAATCGATTTATGCCTTTCGGGGCGCGGATATTTTTGCCTATCTGGCCGCTGTAAAGGATGCCGGGGACTGTTCATTTACCCTTGATGTGAACTGGCGTTCCGATCCGGGCATGATTCAGGCGGTCAATACGCTTTTCGGCCGGGTTAAAAATCCGTTTTTCTACAAACAGATCAGGTTTACACCGGTAAAGCCCCGGCCCGATGCCGTGGATACATTTATGATAAACGGTAAAACCGGTGCCCCTTTTAAAATTTTATTTGCCGGGCGCGGCCATGACATTCCCACGAGCAGAGGCCTGATGAACAAGGGCTGGATAATGGATCATCTGCCACACAGCGTGGCCGGTGATATTGCAAATCTGCTGGCCAAAGGCTGCACCACGGGTATTGAAAAAGAACCGGCCCTGAGTCCCGGCGATATCGCGGTGCTGGTGCGCACCAACCGCCAGGCCAGACTGATGCAGCAGGCCCTTTCCCGACTGCAAGTCCCCTGTGTGCTCACCAGCCGGGAAAGCGTTTTTTTATCCCGCGAAGCCATGGACCTCTACCATGTCCTTGAGGCGGTTGCAGACCCTGCCGGTGATAACCGGGTCGGGGCTGCCCTGTGCACGGATATATTCGGGATTACCGGTAATGAGATTTATAGGTTCCAGGAGGATGAAAATGAGTGGGAAAAGTGGGCCATGCGTTTTAGGACCTGGCATGCAACCTGGCAGAGCCACGGCTTTATCCAGATGATGCAGACAATTTTTTTTCTGCGCCCCAAACCCGAAAGGCCCACAGTTATCGCGTCGCTGCTGACCCTTCCTGATGGCGAACGCAGGGTGGCCAACCTTGACCATCTTGTGGAGCTGCTGCACCAGGCCGCTGTTGAGCAGCATCTGGGAATACCCGGGCTTTTGCGCTGGTTTGAAATACAGATGGCCGCGGCGGACCAGGTGCCCGATACATTCGAGATGAGACTTGAAAGCGATGCCATGGCCGTCCAGATAGTGACCATTCACAAGAGCAAGGGGCTGGAATACAAAGTGGTTTACGCCCCGTTTCTCTGGGATGGGCGTCTGTACAACGATTCAAAGGCCCCGGCCCGGTTTCACGATCCCGCAGACAGCCGGCCCGTTCTGGATCTGGGCTCATCACAAATAGGCAAAAACCTGGCTCTGGCAGGCCGGGAAGAGATGGCTGAAAATCTGAGGCTGCTTTACGTGGCACTGACCCGGGCTAAACATCACTGCCGCGTGGTCTGGGGCGCTGTCAGGGATTTCGAGACATCCCCCATGGCCTTCCTGCTGCATCATCCGGACCAGACAGCTGACTTTAAGGAGCTTGCCGCTCATGTCGGCAGCCTGAGCGATGAGCAGATTCTCGCGGATTTAAAAATACTTGTCCACGAAGCCGGAGGCTGCATACAGGTCGAGAGACTTTTGCCGGATGCGCCGGAATCGTATTTGCCGGAAAGGGCAGGGGGCAGGCAGCTTGAATGCCGCCAAAATCGACGGCGTTTGCACCCGGGATGGTATACGGCGAGTTTCTCAAAGCTGGTTGCCGATTCAAAGGAGTTGACGCCTGATGAAGATAAGGGCCGGGATCATGATCCGGCCGGTGAGATTGCCCTGACTGAAGCAGAACCGCAGGCTGATCCGGCCCGGCCGGCAGATCGAATCGTACCGCTGGCGGAATTCAGCCGCGGCGTGAGGGCCGGTAATTTTTTTCACAGTGTATATGAAGACCTGGATTTTACATGCCGGGACCCGGAGGTGATTAAAAATCTGGTGGCACAAAAGCTCGAGATATTTGGTTTTGATCCGGCCGAGTGGAGAACTGTGACCCCGGCAATGATGCAGACATTGAATACCCGCCTGGATCACGACCAGTCCGGGCTGAGGCTGGGAGCTGTTCCTTGCGATCACCGGTTAAATGAGCTTGAATTCATCTTTCCGGTGGCCGATGGTACATCTGAAAAAATGCCTGTCAATGCCGGGCACCTGGCAGCCCTGTTTGCAGAGTATGGCAGTCCGGCAGTTCCGGATGAATACCCAAAACAGATCGGGCACCTTGGTTTTGCGCCGCTAAAGGGGTTTTTAAAAGGGTTTATCGATCTTATATTTGAATTTCAGGGCAGATGGTACGTGGTGGATTATAAATCCAACTTTCTGGGAGAGCGCTTTTCCGATTATACCGGGGAGCGGCTGACACAGGCCATGGCAGATCATCACTATTTTCTGCAGTATCATATCTATACTGCGGCCCTGCATCGATATCTTGCCTGGCGGCTGCCGGACTATGATTATGATACTCATTTCGGGGGTGCATATTATCTGTTTATCCGAGGCATTTCCCCTGAAACAGGCCCGGACTGCGGTATCTTCCGGGACCGGCCCTCTCTGGAAATGATACAGGCCCTGTCGGCCCTGTTTTAATTGAAAAGTGAGAATGTTTATGATTCCGACACTCGATGAGCTTTATAACAAAGGTTACCTGTCCCGGCTGGATCTGCATTTTGCCCGGGCCATGGGACGGCTGGCCAATGAAAGAAGTGACGCAGTGCTTCTTGCCGCGGCCCTTTGCAGCCGATTTATTTCCAGGGGGCATGTGTGTGTCGACCTGAATACCCTTGCCGGCCGGCCCGTGGTCACCCATGATGGTGAACTTTCCGGTGCAAGGTGGCCTGCCGGCCCTGACTGGCGCGGGTCCGTGCAGGCCAGCCCCATGACGGGCAGTGGTGAAAGTGCAGCTCCCCTGGTGCTTGATACAAAAGGGCGGCTTTATCTGGCAAGATACTGGCATTACCAGCAGTTTCTGGTCCGGGCATTGCTGGAACGGGCCGGGCACACGGATAAAACATTGGATACCGGTCTGCTTGAAACGGGCCTGGATCGTTTGTTTCCGGCCTCACCCGATCTATCCGGCCCGGATATGCAGCGACTTGCCGCTAAAGTCAGCCTTGGCCGCCACCTCACCATTATTTCAGGCGGTCCGGGAACAGGCAAGACATCCACCGTGGTAAAGATCCTGGCTCTGGCCATTGAGCAGGCACTGAATGCGGGACTGGAGATACCGCATATTCTGATGGCCGCGCCCACGGGCAAGGCAGCGGCCCGTCTCAAGGAAGCTGTTATAAACGCCAAAACCGCTAAAGGGGCCGGGGCTCTTGTATGCAGTGATGAAGTCAGGACCCATATCCCGGAGGAAGCGGCAACGATTCATCGCCTCCTGGGAGTGATGCGTGACCGGTCCAACCGGTTTTTTCATGATTCCGGCAACCCCCTGGCCGTGGATATCCTCATCGTGGATGAAGCCTCGATGGTTGATCTCTCTCTGATGGCCAACCTGATCGCGGCTGTGCCGTCCCATGCGCGTCTGATTCTTCTGGGTGACAAGGATCAACTGGCATCGGTGGAGGCCGGGGCAATTTTAGGAGATATCTGCACACCGCCGGAAGTGATAAACAGGTCTGCCGTTTTAACGGAAACAGTCCGCCCTGAACCTCAGCCTTTACATGATTCCGAGGTTCAGCCGGAAATCGGGCAATGCATCGTCAACCTGACGCACAGCTACCGGTTTGACAGCCGCAGCGGCATCGGACGCCTGGCTCTGGCCATCAACAGCGGTAATGCAGATGAGGCCCTGGCTGTTCTGGAGGATAAAACCATGCCGGAAGCTGTGCTGGTGGACCCCGGCGATCTAAACCGGAAAAAAGAGTGCATTGAATCCCTGGTGCGGCACTATTATGTCCCCTGTTTTGAGGACAGTATGGCCGGTGCCGGGCAATTGGAGCAGTTTTCTCAATTTCGTATTCTTTGTGCTCTTCGCAGGGGTGATGACGGTGTGGAAACTTTAAATTCCACGGCCGCCGGTATTTTAAAAAAATATACCGGAATCGATACCTCCAGGGAGTGGTACCCGGGGCGGCCCATCATGGTTACGCGCAATGATTATCAGCTTAATCTGTTTAACGGCGATGTGGGACTGATTGTAAAGCCGGATGCAGGGACATCGCGGCCGGCTGCTTTTTTCATGGACAGTAACAAAAAGGCCAGGATGATTTCACCGGCCAGACTGCCGGTACATGAAACCGTCTATGCCATGACCGTCCACAAGAGCCAGGGGACTGAATTTGACACCGTGCTGCTGGTTCTGCCCCGGCATGTGTCTCCGGTGGTGACCCGTGAGCTGTTTTATACCGCAGTGACCCGTGCGAAAAAAAATGTTGTGGTGCTGGCAACCAGTGACATAATCAGGCAGGCCGTCCGGACACGCGTGCAGCGGGCATCCGGCCTTAGTGAGCAGCTTTGGGGTGCGTAACTTTCTTTTCTATCGTACCTGTTATGCCATGTCCAGATGCTCCGGAGAACAGACAAAAATTCCTTTTTTTATCTCGTAAGGTTGATCCACGGGGGCAATAACCCAGGCTGATTCCGGCTGCATGCGAGCAAAGGGCCTGTGTTAATAACAATTTCTTCAGTTCTAAGCATTGTTCATATCAGATAAGAGTTCATCTTCTTCCAGGTCGATCAT
>NBLJ01000004.1 GCA_002084545.1 Desulfobacteraceae bacterium 4572_123
GAAACCATCACGGGGCTGAAATCCCATGCCATTGTTCCCCGTCCACAGGACCATGCACTTGCCACCTATGCCCCGCTTTTAAAAAAAAGCGACGGCCGAATCGACTGGAACAAACCGGCACAACTGATAGAAGCATTTATTCGCGGTATGACCCCCTGGCCCGGGGCCTTTGCCTTTCTGGATAATAAACGGCTTAAAATCTTTAAGGCTAAGGCCAAAGAGCAGGAATGCACTCAGGCTGCCGGAACCGTGATCCGGGGATTTTCCGATGAGCTGCGAATTGCAACAGGCCGGGGAGCCCTGAGTATCCGTGAAATTCAGGGAGCCTCGGGCAAGCGGCTTCATATCAGAGATTACCTTCGCGGACATAACATAAAGCCGGGATCTGTTTTTACCTGAAAAGATGACGCCATGCCCCCCTCTCCCCGTAAAATCGCGCTCAATATCCTAAACACACTGGATGCTACCCGAACGACCCTTGACAGAGCCATGGATGCCGCTATTGCCGAAGGCATCTCTCTTTCCAGGCGGGACCGTGCCCTGCTCAACGCCCTGGTATACGGAGTTCTCAGATGGCGGGGCCGTATCGACTGGATCATCGATCACTTCTCGAAAACCCCTTTTAAAAAAATCGACCCGCCGATCCTGAATATTCTGAGGTTAGGTCTTTTCCAGATAATTTATTTAGACCGCATCCCTCTTTCCGCGGCAGTCAATACCTCCGTGGAAATGGCCAAATCAAAACAAAAGCCGTGGGTGGCCGGCTTTGTCAATGCGCTTTTGCGCAACGGTGCAAAAAGACACCGGTCCGTCTTGTTTCCGGACCCGTTAAAAAACCCCACAGCCTGGCTTTCAGCGGAAAAATCATTTCCCCCATGGTTGATAAAAAAGTGGCTGGCCCGTTTTGGAATAGATGAAACCGGGAACCTGTGCGATGCCGTCAACACCATCCCCCCCATCACGGCAAGAACCAACACGCTCAAGACCACACGCAGGGCCCTGTTGATATCTCTTGAAAATGAGGTATTAAACCCTGTTCCCACGGATTTTTCACCAAGCGGAATTCGCTTTTCAACTCTTAAAACCGCTGTCGCGGATATCCAGAGCTTTAAAAACGGTGAATTTCAGATTCAAGATGAAGCTGCCCAGATTATTTCCATGCTTTTGAACCCGCAGCCCGATGAAACTATTCTGGACGCCTGTGCCGGCCTGGGCGGGAAAACCGGCCATATCGCTCAACTGATGAAAAACCGGGGCAGCATCGCCGCAGTCGACAACTCATCCGATAAGCTGCACCGGCTTGAAGCCGAGATGAAACGTCTGGGCGTCAAAATCGTGACAACCAGGCGGCATGACTTGCTTCGAAAACCGATTCCCGGAAACCTCGGTCTGTTTGACCGGATCTTACTTGATGCACCCTGTTCCGGTCTGGGGGTGATACGCCGCAATCCGGACACAAAATGGGCCGCATCAAAAAAGGATCTATCCCGCTATCAGGCCCGCCAGATATCCCTGCTCACCAACCTGGCCCCCCGTGTAAAGCAAAACGGCCGCCTTGTTTATGCGGTGTGCAGCACGGAAGTTGAAGAAAATGAAGCTGTCGTTGAATATTTCCTGCAAAAAAATCCCTGTTTTACAATAGACAAAACCCCCATCGCCCCTGCCGCCGGAGCCGCGTCCCTGATAAGCCCAAAAGGCTGGTTCCGATCCTTTCCCCATCAACACGACATGGACGGCTTTTTTGCAATCTGTTTTATAAAAACAGATATTATTATTAATTACTCCTAACAAACCTTGACATTAACTAAAAAATCTAATAGTTTTATCAAACGGTTGACCATCACTATCGCAGGTTCTCACAGTTTGGGAGCCTCCGGTTTTTTCTTATAAAACAGACCTGTTCTATTGCTTTATTCGTCAATTAAGCAATCTTTTTGTAATTTCAGCATTAACCGGATAAATTGACAGCAGGTATATTCAGCTAATGAGCAACAACAAAACTACCTCTCTGATATCCTATCTTACTTCTGCCAATGGATTCCATCTGGAGATCGGCCGTTGCGGCAATAAGGAATCTCGCGATGGAGAGACGGAATATAAATTCGAGGAGCTTTACGATTCGGATCCGTTTTGCAGGCTCATTCATGCCGGGATTGTCGGCAACGGCAAGAGCCATATCAAAAAAGTTTTTCTTCTGATGCAAAAAGAGGTGTATCTGCACCCGACTGATGAACTGCGGCCGGTGACCAACTCCATGATCGAGCGCTATTGGCAACGTGCCTTCAAAATATATGGCGGCAGTGATAACAACCAGGATACTCTCATACTGGCGGGAGAGACCGACCGGCCCGACCTTTTAACACTCTGGCAGTCTTTGTTTTTTTGCCATCACCGGCAAATCTTTTTTCACCCGCCATGCCCTGTGTGCGGTCATTTTCTACACCTGTGCCGCGATGATAAAATATTAACAGGCATGGGTTTAAGGCCTTACTCCACCAGCCTGAAACGGTATCTTTACTGCCCTTTTTGCCATGATGTGGCCGGACAGTCTGATTTTTTTACCTATGATCTGACAAAATCCGATCCCTCTTTTGTCAATGACCGGTGGGATCTTATACGAAAACTGGGCCAATTGAAGCCCGGACCCGACAAACCGGAGCACTTTCCCTGCTCTGACTGCTTAGAACGTAAAAAATGCCACGGGCGAGACGGAATTGCTAAAACAAGAATCGAAATTTTCAACTTCTACCCCTCTTATATGATGATCTTCCCGGGCGGCTTGATAAACGCCATTGATTTTCTGGCCCTTGTTTCCGGAGCATCCGGAGGTCAGCTGCAAAATTATCTGGCGGCCAGAAATCAGAACGGCAGAATAAAATGCCTTCAGGCTTCAGGAGTACTCAAGGATCACGGCCCTTACTTAATGTTCCGGCAAGACAACCGTTTTTTCCTGGAAGTCCTCTATCTGAAATTAAATTTTCTGGCAGGTCTGTTTGATAATATGGCACCGGTACTGAAAAACCTGACTCACCCGGATCTGGGTCTTTCGCTTGACCGCTTCTGGGTAAAGACTGCCCCCAGAACCGGACTGCTCCCCCACCTGTGGAATTTCACGGTCCACCGGATCGATCTGGGAGATGCCGCCGGTCAACCCCTGCAAATTCCTAAAAATCCGCCCTCATACGGATTTTATTTTTTAGGGACTATCTGGTTTTTTACCCTGCTTGCCAACAGCCGGCAGGAGCCGGCTGTTATCTATGAAAATCTGCAAGCGGTTATGTACCCGGAAGATCGTGACCCTGAAATAAGTGCCGCTGAATTTGAAACGGCCTTAAAAAATCCTGTTTTTTCACCTGAAAATATTTTTTGGAATTCAGGCAAAGCGGAAATTCCGGAATCAATGAATAAAATCTGGGTAGAAACCCTTAAAACCGGCCTGTTGCTGCTTAACGGCCACCTATATCAGGGCACAAATCAAGATGCTGAAAATTTCCAAAAAAAACTGACGGCATTGTTGAAAACTGTAAAAAGGATGCTTTTACCGCCGGCAGGAGAAAATGAAAAAACCGCTGAAAAAACCGAAGTTAAAGAAATTTCAGACAAAGATAATCAAATCATCTGCAATATTCTGGACAAAATCAGTTGCAAATGGTCTGCACCCTTTGAAGAAAATTCCAAGAAGCAGGATCTGTCCGGGCAACTCCGCACGGATCAGATTTCAGCGTACGAAATGAAGACCGTTGAACCGGAACTTGACCTGGACGAAACCGTGATTATCGGGAACAAACATGGTGATTCTCCTCGGACAGTGCATGAAAGTCATACATCCCCTGCCCCGATTCCCGAAAAAAAATCCGAATTTACAATAAAGACCGCCGGAGTGCCTGAAAAAGAATTAATATCCGAAACGGTTGTGTTATCTCCCGGTTTTTTTGAGGAAACAGACGAAATAGAAGAGACACTTGTACTCTCCCCGGCAAATATAAACAAAGCCCCCGGGGCCGAAAAGGATAACTTTGCCGAAACCATGATCCAGTCTCCCGGTGCGGATATGCAAAATAAAACAGCCCTGTCTGCTGAAAAAAACAAGGAAGAGCGCCGCCCGGCTGCAAAAAACGCTCATTTCGAAGATGATCTGCCGGAAACCGTTATTCTAAGTCCAAAGCCGAAAAACAGGAAATAAAAAAATGACAGCTCCGGACATTGTGAAAAAACTGGCACAGGAAATTCAACGGATATTTATTTTGGATCCGATGAATGCCGAAACGATGATCGAGCAGTATATAGAAAAAGAACTAAAGGACTTTCCGGATCAGGAAAAAGAAACACTGCTTAAAAAAACGACAGCCGTTTTAAAAGGACCGGCTGCCGGTGAATCGGACATGGACGAAGATGCACTTGCAAAAATATTCTCCCTGCTGCTGGGGAGGGATGTCTGCCGTGATGAGCTGAACTCGGAAGATATGCTGATACGGCTGGGCCAATCCCTGAACACTATTTTTGATACGCTGAACCACCTGGTGGGCGTCATCGACAAGACTCTTTTCGGAGAAGCCAGTGGAGAGGAAACCATTCGTCACTTTATTGGTTCACATGTTGAGGGTCAGGATAATAAGGAATCACTGGAAAGCTATATCGGTCGTATTAATAAGGCGTTTTTAATTACTCAGGAAGCATTTAAACAGGCGGCCGAAACCAAGGTGGGTGAAATTCTGGCCGAACTCGATCCCGAACAGATAGGCACTAAAAGCGGAGGCTTAAAATTCGGACCGCTGCGCAAGGCCGAATCTTTTACTGTATATGAAGGAGAATATCGTAAAATCAGGGACTGGTTCGAATCAGGGCGTTTCAGGGAACAACTGGTAAGGGAATTTGAAAAAAAATGCCGTGGTATGGATTAATGCCGACATTTATTACCATTTATCGATTCAAAGGAGGAAAATTAAAGTGAAGAAATTCTTATTGTTCATCTGTTTACCGCTGGCCGGGCTGCTTATATGCGCCTGTGCATCCAAACCGCTGCCGCCTCCCGCCTGGAATTTTGAAAAGGCGGCCATTACTATTAACCTTAAAGCCGACAATCGTTTAAACCTTAGTGAGGATATTCCGCATACGCTGCTGTTGTGCATATATCAACTCAAGGACAGAAATACCTTTAATCGTATTGCCGACAATCAGGAAGGAGTATACAGCCTTCTGGAATGCAAACTTTTTGACAACAGCGTCACCAGTGTCAAACGTCTTATAGTCAATCCCGGACAAAACCTTGACTTTACTCTCGATCGGGCCGAAGGAACTAGATACGTGGCGATTGTGGCCGGATATTATCTTCTTGAAAAAGATCGGATGATCCGTTTTTACGAGGTCCCGGTAGAGGTTCAAAAAACAGGCTTGATCATGAAGAAAAAATTTCAGGTGCCGGCCTTGATGGATATTCATCTTAACCTGGGCCCGAAACAGATAGTCAATTAATTTTTTAAGGCACTTTAACACCCTGGCATAAAAAATAGGAAAACTTCAAAATGGAAAGACCGCTTTTCTGGCATCAGGGGTTATTTCTCCAGCCCCAGCATTTTCAGTTGCAAGACCGTTTTCTGCAGGATCTGTTCAAACCGGTTTATAAATTTCTACATCCCTGCCTCTGGGGAGTAGGAGACCTGGAAATTGCGCAAGAGGCTTTGAACGGAGGGACGATCAGTCTAATTAAAGGGGAGTTTCTTTTCCCGGATATGAGCTATGCTGGATTGTCCGGGAATGCACTTTGCGAGGCAAGGCTGTTTGAAGATGCCTGGGGCGAGGCGGGTCGACCTCTCATGGTTTATGCGGGACTTAAAAAATTCAAAAACGAAGGTAAAAATGTAACGGTTCTTGAAAAGCTTGACAACCTGACGGAGGTTACCACCCGCTTTGTAACCACTGCTGATCCTGATGAAGTCCGGGACCTGCACCAGGACGGCCCTGATGCGCAGGTAAAAAGGCTTTTCTATGTACTGAAACTGTTTTTTGAAACTGAAAAAGAACAGCTTGGCGATTATACGCTGATTCCCATCGCCAGGTTACAGCGTGAAGGTGAAAAAGTTGTTTTGTCGGAGCAGTTTATACCTCCTGTTCTGAGTGTTGCCGGATCCGGTGTGCTTTTCAAGCTGGTCACCGATATACGCGATCAACTGGCATCCCGGGTTCACCAGCTTGAAGGCTATAAAAAGGAGAGGGGCATTCATACAGCGGAATTCGGGGCCCGAGACATGGTTTTTCTCCTGGCATTAAGATCTTTAAACCGCTACGTTCCGCTGCTGAATCATTTAACCGAAGCTACGGGTGCGCATCCATGGGATATTTATGCGGTACTGCGCCAGTTGACCGGCGAACTAAGCTGTTTTTCAACCCAGGTCAACCTGTCTGATGCCGACACAAAAGACTCGGGGCTTTTGCCGGTATATAATCATGAATCCCCGTGGGACTGTTTTGCCGGTGCTCGTTCCTTGATTACGAAACTTCTGGACGAAATTACGGCCGGGCCCGAATATGTACTGGAACTGGCCTATGACGGGGCCTATTTTGCATCGGAAATGCCGCCTGCAATCTTTGAAGGCAGCAATCGTTTTTACCTGATTTTTGAAACCGAACAGGACCCCGACACCTTCATTGCTTCCCTGGAGACAATTACCAAACTAAGTTCCCGCGAGGCATTGCCGATCCTGATCGCCCGCTCTCTTCCCGGCCTCGCCCTGGAGCATCTGGCTACCCCGCCGCAGGAGCTGCCCCGCCGTCCCGGCTCACTTTATTTTAAAATAAATCATCACGGCGAGCAATGGGCTCAGGTGCAAAAAGGAAATAATATAGCATTATACTGGGATGCGGCACCCCAGGATTTAAAAGTTGAACTTATGGTTGCAGGGGGATAACCGGCATGCGCTTAAGCGACTATTTTATAAACCTGGTTGCCTATGTTACTTATTTTATAAAAAATTTGGATAAACAGCAACCTTCTTTCGAACAGATAAAATCCGATATTCAGCAGCATATTAATGAAATCGAAAAACGTGCCGCACAGGATATCGCCTCACGTGATGATTTTGACCTCGCACGTTTTGCCATCTTTGCCTGGGTAGATGAAACCATCATGAATTCATCCTGGCAGGAAAGAGGAAAATGGCAGGGCGAACTTCTTCAGCGGGTTTATTTCCAGACCACTGCCGCCGGAGAGCTTTTTTTTGAACGATTGAACAACATCGGGCTGCACCAGAGAGATGTCCGGGAGGTCTACTATCTTTGCCTGGCCATGGGATTCACGGGACGATTCTGCAATGCGGGAGACGAATATCTTTTAGAACAGCTTATGACCTCTAATCTCAAAATTCTAACCGGCAGTTCCGTCGGGGTCCCCTCCATAACGGAAACAGAGCTTTTCCCGGAGGCCTACCCGCCGGACTCGGCCGAAATTCCCCAGCCCGGGACAAAAAATCGTTTTTCTCTTTTTACGATGGGATCTATCGGTTTCCCAATTCTGCTTTTCGGAGGGTTGTACCTTATTTACTGGTTTATTCTGAACAATGTCAGTAGCGGTTTTTGAAATAAATAAAACAGACAGGTGGTGGATTTAAATGAAACAGTTCCTGCTGAAGGCGCTTAAATTCTTTTTGATCATTACGCTTATATTGCTGGCGATTTCTCTTGTTTTCGGTCTGGTACTGTGGCTCGACTGGCCATGGTGGGTAGGACTTTTTGTTATTGTAGGGATAGGCGGATTCTGGCTCGGACTCATATTTATAAAAAAAATACTGCTGCGCCGCCGTGAACAGCATTTTGTGAATCAGGTGATCAACCAGGATGAATCCTATATACAAAACATGGGAGCCGAAAGAAAAGACAGTGCCCTTGAACTGCAGCAGCGCTGGAAAGAGGCCATGGAGGCACTGCGCAAGTCCCACCTGAAAAAACTCGGCAATCCGTTATACGTTCTTCCGTGGTACCTTGTTATCGGAGAGAGCGGTTCCGGCAAGACAACGGCCATCAAGAGCGCCCGTCTCTCCTCGCCCTTTGCGGAAGTCACCCGTACTTCCGGAATCTCCGGAACCCGCAACTGTGACTGGTGGTTCTTCGAGCAGGCGATTCTTATCGATACGGCCGGAAGATACGCAATTCCCGTGGATGAAGGCCACGACAAGGATGAATGGCAAAAATTTTTAAGCCAGTTGATTAAATTCAGAAAAAAAGAGCCTATCAACGGACTGGTTGTCACCGTGGGCGCCGACAAACTGGTCTCCGCCGGTGCTGAAGTCCTGGAAGCGGACGGGCGTAAAATCAGACAGCGCATCGATGAACTCATGCGGGTTTTAGGTGCCAGATTTCCGGTTTACCTGCTGGTAACCAAATGCGACCTGGTGCAGGGAATGACCCAGTTCTGCGATCAGTTGACTGAAAAGAATCACGAACAGGCCATGGGAATGATAAATCTCCATATGACCGGAGAAACAGATTCCTTTCCGGGACGGGCCGTCAGGACGATCGGAGAAAAACTGCGGGACCTGAGACTGCTGGTACTGCAAAAGACAAAAGACCGCACCGACGGTCAGGGTGTCGATCCCGGCCTGTTGCTTTTTCCCGAGGAATTTGAACGGCTCAAATCCGGCCTGGACGCTTTTTCCAAAGGAGCTTTCCAGAAAAATCCATACCAGGAATCGCCTCTTTTAAGGGGCCTGTTTTTCAGCAGCGGACGTCAGGAAGGGAGCCCATATTCTCATTTTTTAAATGCCCTGGGACTCATCGGCACGCGGGATGTTCTGCCCGGAACCAACCGGGGGCTGTTTCTGCACGATCTGTTTACAAAAATTTTCCCGCGCGACCGAGCCCTGTTTGCGCCCACGCAGCGTACCCTTGAATGGGGACGCCTTACCCGCAACCTGGGCCTGACATCCTGGGTTGCCCTGGTGCTTGCCCTCTGCGGGCTGCTCAGTTTTACTTTTGTAAAAAATCTTCAAACTATACGCACGATATCACGCGAATTTTCAAAGCCGGCTCTTCTGTCCGGGGAACTGTTCAACGATGTCATTACCATGAACCGGTTTCAGCAGGCCGTTTTAAAAATTGAAAAACAGAACAGACACTGGTGGATTCCACGCATGGGCCTGAATCAGAGCCTGGATGTTGAAAACACAATGAAAGAAAAATACTGCCGGCTTTTTAAAGACGGGTTCATGCTTCCTCTTGAAGAGCAGATGACTCAGTCCATGACCGGTTTTTCGGATGTCACTTCCGAAAAGATTATTGTTCAGTATGTGGATTATCTTGTCAAGCGCATCAACCTGATTAAGGCCCGGCTTGAAGAAAAAGATGCTGAAAAGATGGCAGCCATGGGACAACCGTCTTACGAAGCCATCGCCATAAAACCGGGCCATGAGATTATTCCCGAGCTTAAAGAAAAATTTGCCGGGTTGTATCTGCATTCGCTGCTCTGGCGCCAGGACCCGATCGTACTCAACCGGGAGATGAATAATTTACAAACATGGCTGAAACATATTTTGATCAACAAACGATCCAACCTCAACTGGCTGGTCCAGTGGGTTGACAATGACCCTGATCTCGCCGGGCCGACCCTGGCTGATTTCTGGGGCGGAAGTCTTGATCTGACGGAAGAACCTTTGATACCCGCGGCCTATACTGCAAAAGGAAAGAAAAAAATCGATGCTTTCCTTGGGGAAATTGAGTCGGCCCTGCCCGACCCATTGATCATTGCCGAACGTAAGCTTGAGTTCAAACAGTGGTATTTCGATGCCTATCTTGAAAAATGGCATCTTTTTGCCGCGAATTTTACCCGGGGCATAGAACGGCTTCAAGGCCTCGAAGAATGGCAGCCCGTTGCAGCAGGCATGGCGTTTGACAACAGTCCCTATTTTGTTTTTCTTGAAAAAATGCGCCAGGACCTTTTGCCGTTGATTGATACCGGGAATGTGCCGTCATGGATAGATCTGGTTTATGAGTATGGAATCGCCATGGATCAGGCCGGAAAGACTGCTCCGAAAAAAATCGTTAAATCAGGCATTATCGAACGGGCGGCCAGCCAGGTAAAGGCCAAGGTTGCAAGAATAGAAAAGAAAATAGACATTAAAGGCGGACGGCGGTTGGATATTAAATCACAACTCATGGTCGTCGATGCCCTGACCCGATACCGCAAGGCACTTGGTGCTATTGCCCCGGCCGCATCTTCCAGGAGGGTGGCGTTTCAAATGGCCGGTCAGATGTTCAGCGAAGATCCTTCTGAAGGAAAATCTTCCTTTTTCATGGCAAAAAACGCCATTGCCGATATGAAAGCCGCACTGCAAAGCGTAAAACCCGAAGACCGGATTTTCTGGGACCTGATAACAGGCCCCCTTGATTATTATTGGGATTTTGTATGTAAAGAGACCGCCTGCCGGCTATCCACAATCTGGGAACAGCAAGTTCTAGTCGAAATTCAGGGAGTTACAAAAAAAAGAGTTATTAACGAAATTCTGCTGGGGCAGGATGGATTTGCCGTAAAGTTTATCAAGGGCCCTGCTGCGCCTTTTATCGGTCGGACCCTGAAAAAAGGCTATTTTGCTCGAAAAATAGAGGGAAAAACAATTCCTTTCTCCGATGAATTTTTAAACTTTTTTACAAAAGGCGTCACAGCCATGACCCCCGCCCGTGTTGCCAAAATGGAAACGAGTGTGCCGGTTAAACCGCTTAAATCAAATTATTTTGTTTCGATAAAAGGCCTTCCTACCGATGCAAACGCCGATGCAGTTGTGCAGCCGCACGCGACAGTGCTTGAACTTCAGTGTGCCGAGGGAAGTCAGAAGCTGACCAACCTGAACTATCCCGTGCATAAAACATTCAACTGGTCGCCGGGCAGTTGCGGTGATATTACTTTTCAAATCCAGGTAGGAGACCTTGTGCTGGCCAGGAAATACACCGGTGAAAAAGCTTTTGTAAATTTTTTGAAAGATTTTGCCAGGGGAAAAAAAATATTTTACCCGAAGGATTTCCCCAGGCAGGAAAAGGCCCTTAAAGGGCTTAACATCAAGTCGATCCGGGTGAATTACGGATTAAACGGACATAAGCCGCTTTTAAGCGCCGTATATGCCATAGAAGATGCCGAACGTAAAAAAGCGGCTGCCGCTAAAAAACGAAAACAAGGCCCCAAGGTGCCAAAGGTGCCTCAGGAGATTACTAAGTGCTGGGATCTTTAAATGCCGGAAAAAAATGGGAATGGTGTGCAAACGGCAAACATCCCGCGAGCCGGGATTATTTCAGAATTGCCACGCAGCATCCCCTGCTGAACGCTTTTATCGAATGGATGGATAAGGGTTATACTCAGCTTAAAACACGGCCCGAATACGGCCGGACCCTTTATTCCTGGCGTTTCTGGGTAAAAGGTGCACTGCCCGACACCCTGGTTTGCGGCATCATCCGGGACAGCAGCGACGGCCTTGGGCGTCCATACCCTCTCCTTATTATAGGAGCCGGTACCGTAATCAAATGGCGGTCACATCTGGAACTGCTGCCATTTGCTCTTGAAAATACCTGGAAACAGATGGAATCCCTGGCTGCCGGCAGGTTTTCGGATTTACAATCACTTAAAAAGGAAATCGGACGTCTTGCCCCCCCTTTGGCAAACTGGCGGTTAATCAACATGCACCTGAAAGAATCAGAAACCCGGCGTTCAGATCGGGGCGCGCCGCGTTCCGGTGATGATATAAACCGACTGCCTTCATTCGAAAAGCCCGTTTCACAACAGGAACAGCTTTTTTGGGAAATTATGAATCCGGCAACTGAAAACCCGCTGAATCTGGCCAGGTCATGGAGTTTACAGTTAGTAAAACAGTCTGTTGATCCGCCCAGCGCTTTTGTAATGGGCGGAATACCGGAAAAATCCTATCTGGGCTTTTTTTTCCGGCCTCTTGGTATCAGGGATTTTACCCGGCTTTGGTCGATAGAATCGGATGACAACCGTTTACCGGCGCAAACTATATAAAAAACACAAAGGTATTTCTCATGGAACTAAAAGAACTTATTAAATCCGGCCCGCTGGCTCAGGCACGGGCAGAACTGGTGGCTGCCGTGAAAGCCTCTCCAGCCGACCAGGGAAACCGCATTCTTTTGTTTCAGGTTCTGGCCTGCATGGGCGAATGGGATAAAGCCCGCCGGCACCTTGAAATTATTGCATCCCGGGATTCAAACAGCCAGGCCGGAGTTCAGCCCTGGCTGAACCTGATTCAAGCTGAAACGGAACGGCTTGAAGTTATCCATGGTAAACAAGCGCCCTCTTTTTTGCCGGAACCTCCGAATTACCAGAAAATTTATGAGGATGCCTGTCAAAAGCTAAACAAGGGCGAGTTCCAGGCTGCCAAGGCCGATTTTCTGGAAATCGCCGGCCGTCGTCCTGGTGTTTCAGGAACCTGGAACAATAAACAATTTACTGGGTTCCAGGGTACGGACACACGGTTGTTCTGCTTTCTGGAAGCGTTTGTCCACGAACGCTATATTCTTTTGCCCTTTGAATTTGTTCGGGAATTGACCCTTGCCCCGCCAAAAAGTTTCCTGGACCTTTTGTGGGCTTCGGCAACGATTACAACCTGGGAAGGATTAACGCTCAACTGCTTTCTGCCGGTGATTTACCCGGAAACATTTCTCTTACCCGATGATCGATTGAAACGAGGAGAGATGACCGACTGGATAGACCTGGGAGAAAAAATTTATCAGGGAGCGGGCCGGCAGGTTTTCCAGGCCGGCGAGGAAGACGTCGGGATACTTGAAATTCAACAAATAATTTTCAATCCGCTTGCAGTGGAGTAAAATAATGAAATATACAATTGATATCAATGCAATCACCTCTCCGATACCCGGAGAAAACCCTTGTGGTGAAAACCTCCGTTATGACCCGGTCTATGATGAAATAAAAGAGGCCAGACGAGCCGATGATGAACTTGACCGTGGAGAATGGGAATATGAAATAAAAGTTGCCGACTGGGACAAGGTTATGGGGCTTTGCGGGGAGGCACTTTCAAAAAGGAGCAAAGATCTCCAGATTGCCGCATGGCTTACAGAGGCGCTTGTAAGAATCCAGGGTTTTAAAGGTCTTGCGACAGGTCTCGGCATTCTCACCTGTTTTTTAAAGGATTTCTGGGACAATGTTTATCCGGAAATTGATGATGATGATCTGGATTACAGGGTTGGTCCTTTGGAGTTTTTAAACAATAAGCTCTGGCTCCCCGTTAAAGAAATTCCGGTAACCGACCCTCGTGTTTCACCAGGCTATTCGTGGTCGTTATGGCAGGAATCCCGTCAGGTGGGTTCCGCTAAGGATCTTGTGAACGAGTTTGGTGACGTCAATGACAGCAAAAAGGCGGCACGCGATGAAAAAATAGCTGACGGCAAACTGCCGGCCGAAGATTTTGACGGTGCCGTCGCCTCGTCGTCAAAGGCATTTTATGTGGAATTAGATGAAGTTCTTACATCATGTGCGGAAGCTTTTAAGACCTTTGACGAAACAGTGGATGAAAAATTCGGGAACGATGGCCCCAGACTGTCGGAGCTGAAGCAGTCCATTGAAGACTGTGCACTCTTTATTTCACGGACACTAAAAAAAAAGCGGGAAATTGAACCTGATCCCGAACCGGAAATTGAAGCCGTACCAGAGGCCGGTATTGAGGTAAAAAATTCTTCAAAAACAGCACAGGATAACAATGCAGCCGGAGTAACGGAATCGGCTGAACCTTTGGCCAGACCAGTGACGCCGGTAAGCGGCGGCGCTTCAGTACCGGCCGCTTCCATGCAGTTACCTTCGAATATTCCAAACGATTCCGATTCCATGGAACAGGCATTTTGGGATGAGGCTTTGAACATTCTGCAGTCCTCGGGTATAAAAAAAGCACTGGCAACCCTTCTTCACGCCTCGAGCAGTGCGCCATCCATAAGACAGCAGAGCAGGTATCGGCTTCTGATCGTCAGGCTGTGCATCAAGGCGGGGAAACCTGGACTTGCAAGGCCGATTATGGAAGAATTGTATGGATTAATTGAACAACTGGGCCTCGAACAGTGGGAATCCCCCATGTGGATAGCGGAAGTGCTTGATATCTACTATCAGATTCTGACAGTGGAAGGCGCCCCGGATGACGACATTAACAAAGCATATTATGAGCTTTATCCAAGGATTGTTACAAAAGATATAACAAAGGCGATGAAATATGAATAATACAGGATTGAAAATTCAGGAATAATCCAATCAACAAAAAGGAGGATAAACCATGGCTAAGGAGAGTTTACAGCATACCCTCGACAGGGTAAGAGCCCCCAGGGTTCAGATAACCTATGATGTGGAAGTGGGTGACGCGATCGAGATGAAGGAGATCCCTTTTGTCGTAGGTGTCCTTGGAGATTTGTCCGGCAAACCGGATGAACCTCTGCCAAAGCTCAAAGACAGAAAGTTCGTGGAAATCGACAGGGATAATTTCGATACCGTTCTTGCCGGCATGAAACCAAGGCTCGCCTTCAGAGCTGACAACAAGCTTACCGATGACGACTCGAAAATGGCTGTAGAGCTTAGGTTTAAATCCATGGATGATTTTCATCCCGAGCGTGTTGCCGAGCAGATAACACCGGTACGAAAACTGGTAGATGCCCGAAAAAAGCTTTCAGATCTGCTCAACAAACTGGATGGAAACGACAAGCTGGATGAATTGCTTCAGGATGTTATTTCAAGCACCGATACCCTGGAAAAACTCGGGTCCGAGGCGGGTGTTGAAAAACCGGAAGCGGGAAAAGACGAATAAATAAAGGGAGGTGATGGATATGGCTGAAAATCAGCAAGATACGCAACAGGATCAAGCACGGGAAGTTACGGAAGAAAAAACCCTTCTGGATCAAATTCTGGATGAGGGCAGACTGGTCAGGGATGAAAGCCAGAGAGCCGGCGCCAAAGACCTTATCGGCGAATTTGTCGGGCAGATCATGGAAGGTACCATGACGGTTTCCAAAGACACGGAGTCCATGATCAATTCCAGGATAGCCCAGATAGACAAGCTGATTTCCTCTCAACTGAACGAAGTGATGCACCATCCTGATTTTCAAAAGCTTGAGGGATCATGGCGCGGGTTGAATTACCTTGTCATGAAAAGCGAAACCGGGGAGCGAATGAAGATCCGGGTGATGAATGCATCCAAAAAAGATCTCCTCAAAGACATGGAAAAGGCGAGCGAATTTGATCAGTCCGCCCTTTTCAAAAAAGTTTATGAAGAGGAATACGGAATGTTCGGCGGCGCTTCCTACGGCGCCTTGATCGGGGATTATGAATTCAGTGCTCATCCGCAGGACATAGCCCTTCTGGGAAAACTGTCCGAGGTCGCTGCCGCGGCCCATGCGCCTTTTATCTCGGCGGCGTCTCCCAAGTTGTTTAACTGGGACAGCTTCGAAGAGCTGGGTGGTCCAAGGGATCTTGCCAAAATTTTCTCGGGTGCTGATTATGCCAAATGGAGAGCTTTCCGTGATACCGAAGACTCCCGATATGTCTCCCTGGCCCTTCCCCATATCCTGATGAGACTCCCCTACGGACAGGATAATGTCCCTGTGGAGGCCTTCAATTATGAGGAAGAAGTTGACGGGACCGACAGCAGTAAATATCTATGGGGAAATGCCGCCTATGCTCTTGGCACCCGCCTGACTGATGCCTTTGCCAAATTCAGCTGGTGCGCTGCCATCCGGGGTGTGGAAGGCGGAGGACTTGTGGAAGATCTGCCTACCCATACATTCAAGACGGACGAAGGCGATGTTGCACTCAAGTGCCCCACTGAAATAGCCATTACGGACCGGCGTGAAAAGGAATTCGCTGATCTTGGTTTTGTACCCCTGGTCCACTGCAAGGGGACAGACTATGCGGCATTTTTCAGTACCCAGACTGTCAATAAGCCAAAGGTGTATGACTCTGATTCGGCCAATGCCAACGCTAAACTCTCATCACAGCTTCAGTATCTGCTTGCCACATCCAGGTTTGCACATTACCTGAAGTCCATCATGCGGGATAAAATCGGAAGCTTCATGACACGACAGAATGCCGAGGATTTCCTGAACAAATGGATCAGCAGTTATGTTCTTCTGGATGATAATGCCTCCCAGGAGATGAAATCCAAGTATCCTTTGCGTGAAGCGAGAATCGATGTGACCGAAATTCCCGGCAAGCCGGGTGCTTACAGGGCCGTGTCGTTTCTTAAACCCCATTTTCAACTGGATGAACTGTCTGTTTCATTGAGGCTGGTCGCGGATCTGCCGCCTCCGGCACAAGGATAGTATAGCGTATGCGGGAAAAACAAAACAGCAGGGCTACTATCCTGGACAGGCTTGTGGATATGGAACCTAAGGTTTCCCATGAGCCTGTTCAACGCCTGTTGTACGATATCAGGCAAGTCAAGGCCATGGTGATTAGAGACATTGAAAATCTCCTGAATACCAGGAGGCAGATATTGCTCATCCCCGCCTCGTACAGGGAGCTCAATAGATCCGTGTTCATGTACGGCCTTGGAGATTTTACCTCTGAAAATCCCAGGAGTGCAAATGTTCGGCGCACATTACGGCAGGATATTGAAAAAGCAATTGCTATATTTGAACCCCGGTTGAAGAATGTATCCGTACACCTTGGAGAAGACCCTAAAAAGGAGCGTAATCTCAGATTCAGGATCAGCGGTATGCTGGTAGTGGAACCTGAGACCGAACCCGTGTCGTTTGACACCTTTTTTGATACAAACAAAGGTGAATATACCATTAAGAGATGAGCTGTTTCGTTCACGGCTATCGGTTAAAGCTGACGGTTAAAGCCGTTTATTGTCGGCTGACTTATAAAATAAATTATGGAAGACAATTTTTTAACATACTATGAACGTGAATTGACTTTTATCCGTGAGATGGGTGCGGAATTTGCCAAAAAATATCCCAAGATCGCGGGCAGGCTTCGACTGGAACCTGAAAAGTGTGATGATCCTCACACCGAGCGCATAATCGAGGCATTTGCCTTTATCAGCGGGCGTATACACAAAAAAATAGATGATGATTTCCCCGAGATAACAGAATCGCTTCTCAGCATCATTTATCCTCATTATATCCGCCCCATACCTTCCATGTCGATTGTGAAATTCGAACCCATAAAACCGACTATTCAGTCGAGTGGATACAAAATAGAAAAAAATGCCACTCTCTATTCCAAATCCGCTAACGGAGCTTCCTGCCGGTTTACAACATCCTATCCCGTTGCGATGTGGCCGGTTGATGTTGTTTCCGCAGAACTTAATGATCCCATAAAGCAGATACGGGGCGCACAGCAGGTTCTTTCGATTCGGTTAAAGGCATTTGGCGGCCAGAGTGTTTCCGATATCCAGTGGAAAAAACTTCGTTTTTTTCTCAATGGTCAGCAGCAGCATGTTTTCCATCTCTATGAACTACTGTTTAATCATGTCTGTCACATGGAATGTGAAGCAGTGGACAGTCAGGATAAAAAACAAATCATCGCCATGCCCATGGACAGCATCGCACCGGTGGGATTTGACCCGGATGAGGGTGTTCTCCCCTATTCCAAAAGATCTTTTCCGGGTTATATCATGCTTTTCGAATATTTCTGCTTTCCGGAAAAATTCCTTTTTTTTGATTTTTTCGGACTTGACAGACTTAAAGGCCTGGACTTAACCGACATCCTGGATATCAAAATCTTCCTGGACAGACCGGCTAAATCAAATCTTGTGATAAATGAAACCACCTTTTGTACAAACGCCACTCCCGCGGTAAATCTTTTCAGCCGTATTGCCGAACCCATTCGAGTTGAGCAGCGAAAGACCGAATATCGTGTTGTTCCGGATATCAGAAGACAGAATTCAACCGAAATTTACAGTATAGAAAAGGTGACATCATCATCTCTCTCCTCGCCGGGAGAGGAGGTTGAATTCAAGCCCTTCTATTCAGTAAGGCATCATCTTGATGAAGATGACAGTCATGGCAGCCGTGTCTTCTGGCATATGGAGAGGCGTGCTTCCGGCAAAAAAGGCGACAACGGCACGGAGGTCTTCCTCTCGTTTGCAGACCTTGATTTCAACCCTGCCGATCCCGGGGAGGAAGCCCTGACCATTCATGTCACCTGTACTAACCGGGATTTCCCCGCCCGTCTTTCATTTGGTGATCCGGCCGGTGATTTCAGCATGGAGACCGCCGCGCCGGTTTCCCGTATAAACAGCCTGATAAAACCGCTTCAGACGCGCAGACCGTCCCTTGAAGGGGCGCTGCAATGGCGTCTTGTGTCCCATCTGTCTCTCAACTACATGTCAATTGTGCAGGGAGGCAGGGAAGCTCTCAGAGAGATCCTCAGGCTCTATGATTTTGATAATTCACCAGCTACCAGACAGCAGATAAACGGAATATCATCCATCAGTTCCAAACATGTTACAAAGAGGATGGGACAGGGATTCTGCCGAGGCGTGCAGGTAACCATGGAATTGGATGAAGATAAATTCGTGGGTGCGGGCCTTTATCTGTTTGCCTGCATCCTTGAAAGATTCCTGGCCCAGTATGTTTCGGTCAATTCCTTTTCCCAGTTGATACTTAAAACCGTGCAGAAAGAAGAGGCAATTAAAAAGTGGCCCCCCAGAAACGGCAACCGGGTACTTCTTTAAAAGATCGTCTGTTTGAGGAATATTACGGTTTTTCATTTTTTAAGGCTGTAGATCTCCTTGAATCATTGTCCCCAGGCAAAAAACCCTTGGGCAAGACACTGGTGCCGGGGGAAGAGGCCTTGAAATTTTCGGTAAAACCAGGTTTTATTTTTCCTCCAAGTGATATTTCAGGGCTTGAACAGACCGAGGATGATGGTCCGGTTAACATGTCCGTTACATTCATGGGGCTTATCGGCCCAAACGGCATCCTGCCTCAATGGTATAATGAACTTGCCGTTGCAAGAAACCGGAAAAAAGATTTCAGTTTAACCGCTTTCCTGGATCTTTTTCATCACCGTTTTATATCTCTTTTTTATCTTGCATGGAAAAAATACCGGTTTCCTGAAAATTATATTCCCGGAGCCAGAGACAGACTTTCCAGATACATGCTGAGCCTGTCCGGCCTGGGAACCACCGGCCTGAGCAAGATGATAGGATTGCCGGAGGAATCCCTTGCATTTTACGGAGGACTTTTATCAAGAGGCGTCCCTTCGGCTGTCGCAATCGAATCTGCCGTATCATACCTTTCCGGTGTTCGGGCAAATGTCGACCAGTTTATTGAGCAGATGATTCCCCTGGACCCTGAAGATCAGACTCAGCTTGGCCTGGCAAATGCCCGTCTGGGTCTTGAAACAATCTGCGGAAGCTATATCCGGGACAGTCAGTCAAAATTTCGTGTAAACCTGGGGCCGATGGAGTATACTGACTATCTTAGATTTCTTCCCGGCGGTGATATGCTGGGCCCGATTTTTTCTCTCGTCAAATACATGGTTGGAATGGAGTACGAATTTGAAATAAGTATAATCCTGAAGCGTGAAGAAATTCCGCCATGCATCATAGGCGGTAAAACAAAAGTCCGTCTGGGGTTGACAACATGGGTCAAAAATTCTGACATTGTTCATGAAAGTGACCCTTTTATCACGCTTTGTGAAAATGATCTGGTAAAGGCTGATAAGCCGGCCGTCAAGGCTGCCTGAAAAGAATAAATAAAAAAGGGGTTATAATGTACATCTAAAATAAGGAGCAGATTCATGGCAATATCAAATCTCAAGTCCCTGATAGAAAAATTAAACAGTACATGCAGAGGCTCGCTTGAATCCGGTGCCGGTCTTTGCATGTCTCAAACTCATTATGAAGTTGAGATTGAGCATTTTCTTCTCAAACTTCTTGATTTGTCTAATTCGGACCTGGAGAAAATCCTCAGACATTTTGAGATAAACCCGGATCATCTGATAGCTGACCTGATGCGAAGCATGGAAAGCTTCAAAACCGGAAATGCAAGAACCCCGGCCCTTTCGCCGCGAATACCAAAAATGATACAGGATGCATGGATGACTGCATCCATTGATTTTCAGGCAGACAGTATTCGATCCGGCCATATTATACTATCTCTTTTGAGTAACGATCAGACAGCCAGATCGCTTATTTCAAGCGCGGATGCGTTTAAGAAAATTTCCGTTGAAACCCTGAAAACCAGCCTTCTTGACATTGTGGCGGGTTCCGCTGAAGACGGTGAGACTGCCCCGTCCGGCCAGGCCGCCGCACCGGGAGAGACGCAACCGGCCGGAACCAAAGCCCTGGACCAGTACACTACCAATCTGACCCTGATGGCCCAAAAGGGCAAAATCGATCCTGTCCTCGGACGAGACTTTGAAATCAGACAAATGGTGGATATCCTGATCCGCCGCAGGCAGAATAATCCAATCCTGACAGGTGAAGCAGGTGTTGGAAAGACCGCGGTCGTGGAGGGGTTTGCTTTAAGGATTGCCGAAGGCGATGTACCACCCGCCTTAAAAGATGTGGTGGTTCATAATCTTGATATGGGCCTGTTACAGGCCGGGGCCAGCATAAAGGGAGAATTTGAAAACCGGCTGAAGTCCGTCATCAATGAAGTTAAGGGATCTCCAGTGCCGATTATCCTGTTTATTGATGAAGCACATACGCTTATCGGAGCAGGCGGATCGGGAGCAGGCGATGCGGCAAACCTTTTAAAGCCGGCACTGGCCAGGGGAGAGCTTCGTACCATTGCCGCAACCACATGGGCCGAATACAAGAAATACTTTGAAAAAGATGCCGCCATGGCCAGGCGTTTCCAGGTTGTAAAAGTGGAAGAACCGGATGAGGAAAAAGCTCTGATCATGATGCGGGCCATTGGTCCTTTTCTTGAAAAGCACCACAATGTCATGATCACGGACGAAGCCCTTGCCAATACCGTTTCCCTGTCTCACCGTTACATTTCCGGCCGGCAGCTTCCCGACAAGGCGGTCAGCGTGCTGGATACGGCCTGTGCCAGAGTGGCCATCGGCCTTACAACAAGCCCTGCGCCCATTGAAGATGCCACAAGGCATATTGCTCATATCGAAAGAGAGGTAAAGACCCTCGAAAAAGAAACCCTCATGGGCCGTGATCATTCAGAACGGCTGGCAGAGCTTATAAAAGAAAAAGAAGAGACCCAAATCAGCCTGGACAGCCTGAATAAAAAATGGGAAGATGAGATTGAAATCGCCCAAAAAATTGTGGATATCAGGAAGGAAATCCGTGAAATTTATGAAGAGAAACCCGATAGCGAAGAACTTCCTGAAAAGCAGGAAGAGCTTAAGGGCCTGGAATCCGAATTTGTAAAAAAACAGGGAGAGACACCGCTTGTTCAGGTTGCCGTGGATTCTCAGACTATCTCCGAAGTGATCTCTGGGTGGACCGGTATCCCCACGGGACGGATGGAGGCTGATGAGATCGAGACGGTTCTCAATCTTAATAATCTGCTGGGTGAAAGAATTATCGGGCAGGATCATGCCCTTGACGCCATCGCCCAGATGATCCAGACTTCCCAGGCCGGCATTGAAGATCCGTCCAAGCCCACGGCGGTTTTCCTTTTTGTCGGACCAAGCGGAGTGGGCAAAACCGAGACCGCCCTTGCGCTCTCCGATCTTTTATACGGCGGTGAACAGAATGTGATTACCATAAACATGTCCGAATACCAGGAAGCGCACACGGTCTCAAGCCTCAAGGGATCGCCTCCCGGTTATGTAGGGTACGGCGAAGGCGGGGTCCTGACGGAGGCCGTACGCAGAAGGCCCTACAGTATTGTTCTTCTGGATGAGGTGGAAAAGGCTCACAGCGATGTAACGGAACTGTTTTACCAGGTGTTTGACAAGGGAATGATGGAGGACGGCGAAGGCCGTTTGATCGATTTTAAAAACACCCTGATTATACTTACATCCAACCTGGGAACGGATATGATCATGAATCTATGCGCTGATGAAGAGACCATGCCTGAACCGCCTGCACTGGCGGAGATGCTGGGCCCTGAACTTCAAAAGCACTTCAAGCCCGCATTTCTGGGCCGCACAAAGGTGGTTCCCTATTTTCCCATTACCGACAATAATATGCGCCTTATCGTAAAACTCAAGCTGGACCGCATTGTAAAACGGATGCGGGAAAACAAAAACATTACATTTGAATACAGCGATGAACTGATCGAGACCATTGCAAGCCGCTGCACGGAAGTTGACAGCGGTGCAAGAAACATTGATCATATTTTGACCAATACATTGCTTCCCGAGATGTCAAAAGAAATTTTGACGCGAATGGCAAAAGGGGAACAGATAAAAAAGGTTAAGGTGGCAGTTGATGAAAAAGGGTTTAATTATGATATTGAATAGTATAGTTTACTGACCAGCATTTACATTGGCTGACGATTGATTTCAATCGTCTGTAACTTTAATCAATTTTTTTTAAAGGAGGAATTTATTATGGCTTCTGATATTTTTTTGCAGATCGACGGAATTAAAGGTGAAAGTACGGATAAAGATCACAGTGAATGGATTGAGGTCCTTTCGTTTAACTGGGGCGTATCTCAGATGGCTTCAGGGTCCGCCAGTTCTGCAGGCGGTGGATCAACCCAGCGGGCTGATTTTCAGGATCTGAGCATTGTAAAGGAACTGGACAGCTCATCGACATTAATCAACAAAGCATGCTGGGGCGGTCAGCACATTGATAAGGTGGTGCTGGAACTCAACCGGGCCGCCGGCGATAAAAGACAAAAGTACATGGAATATAAAATGGAAAACGTCATTATCAGTTCCGTTAGTATCGGCGGCGGCGGCGGCGGAATTCCAACTGAATCAGTAACGTTTAACTATGGAAAACTCACAACAACGTACACGAAACAGGCACGTAAGGGCGGCGGCGGCTCCGGAGAAGTCCCTGCCGGATGGAACCTTGAGGAAAATGTTCACATCTAAAGCAGCTTGAACTGATCTTTGATAAAAGCCCCCTTCTGGCGGAGGGGGCTTTTAGAATTGAATAATATGACAAAAACGGTGAAGCACTTTTACAGCGCCAATATTGCTTCAGCCATACTGTCATATCCACCTGCTCCTATATCACCGATTCCAGGTGCGAAATTCATTGCGCCCGCGGAACCAACACTCGTAGCAAGTGAGAAAGCACATTGATAGATCCACTGTTCACACTGGGCGCTCCTTGTTCTGACCGTCTCTGCATGGGCGTAGCCGGTTGATTGCCTCTGCGTAACCAGTCTTTGGAGAATCTGCTCGTTATACAGTTGCCATTCCGCCAGTATAACGCTATCTGCTCGTTCGTTCGTTCTCTCAACTCCCCACTGTCTCAATTGCGGCTCAGTCTCCGGCAGTATCCTGATAACATCATATACCCGGTAGCGGACTGTCTGTGGGGATGTGGCGCAATAATCGCGAACCACCTGGGTGTAATCCATTGGGACACTGATCATTTCTTCCGGATCGCAGAGCGGCGTGTCCGTACAAATTCTTTCAGATACCCACCCGGCTGAACCGTGTGGTGTCCCCTGGATTGGAATCGAGGAAAAGTGGTACAGCTTTTGCTCGACCTCATGACTCTGCGGTTGAGCGCCCTGTACACGTGGAAGATACCTGCTTTGATGAATCCAGCGGCAAAGAGTGCCATGGTGGTTATAGGCTTGATGGCGATTGAACTCTCCTCCATCAATCTGCTGTCCCAGCCAATCGCGCAGGGACTGCCTGCCTGACGCTGCCGAACCTTGTACATGTGGAATCCAACCGTTTGCTTGATAATAGGGCATCTGTAATCTCCTGTAATAAACGGGTGTTGATGGATTTTGCAATCATGACAAAAGGATATTTTAAGAATAGCATGGAAATGGTATAAAAAGAAAGATGGAAAATTTCATTAATTCATGTATCTATCACACTGAAATTTGATGTAGACAATATCGTGATACTTTTAACTATGGAGCCGCCCTTATGACTATTACTAACAACATCCGGTCAAAGCATAATCGCAAATGCATGGTCTGTGGAGAGCCTGCTCATCTCTTCTCACCGGATTCAGAACCCGTATGCCTCAGAGTCGAGTGCAAACTTGTGCTCGGCAAAAAGAAATATATGAGTGAATCTTCCTATAAGCAGTTTTTTTATCTCCAGTCCGCACAAATTAAAAGGACCATTGAACTTCTAGAATTAAGAAAAAAAAGACTTGCCGAAAAAAAAAAGCTGGAAAACAGGGAAAACATTTCCTGCTGGATGAAAGCCATAAACCACGAAAATGGTTATGATCCGGTGCAATACCCTTACACGGTGGTCCCTGCAAACTCAAAAAAAATAATCAGGCTCCCGAAGCGCCGGCAAAAGCTTTATCGTAAATTTCTTTCAGACCTGATTAATGAAACCCTGCCGGAATTTAAAGGAGATGAAGATAATAATAAAAAAGTTATTCCATATGAAAACGAAAATACTGGATACCCGTTTGAGGCAAAGGCCTGTTTCATCTGCAAGGGGGGATGCTGCAGCATCGGCGGGGAACATGCCTTTCTGAAAAAAGAGACTATCCTTCGCTATCTGTCCGTGCATCCTGATCAAAACCCCGAGCAGGTGCTGGCTTCATACATGGACTATCTGCCGGAAAAATCTTATGAAGATTCATGTGTAAATCACACGGAAACGGGCTGCACACTACCCAGGGAGATGCGCTCTTACGTATGCAATGATTATCTGTGCGACACACTGAATAGATTACGAACATTATTCACAGGAACACCTTTGCCCAACGGCGTCTTTTTCATTCGCCGTGCCCAGAATAACTGGAACAAGGACAATCTGGATGAAAACAATAGAATTATAGGAACAGAATTGATATTGAATCCCGGAATCGAGGAATTAAGTGATTGAAGAATTGAAGAATCGAAAAATTAGTGATATCATGTTTATTGAACTCATTAGCCGACAGTTAACGGTTTCCATCAGGGGGGAGTAAAATTATGGCGGATCCCATTTCGTTTGAAGAGCTTAATTTCAAGACAGTCGCGTCAATGGATGAAACACACGGCAGGCCGGAACATGAAACGCCCTTTCGAATCTGCATTATGGGTGATTTCAGCGGCCGCGCGAACCGCGGCATTGCAGATTCTTCATCATCACGGGCTAATCTCCAGCCAATCGAGGTGGACAGGGACAATATCGAAGAGGTGATGGAAAAACTTGGCGTAAAAGCGCATTTGTCTGTTTCAGGTGCTGTGGGCACTCCCATTACCGCCCGGTTTTCCGAACTGGATGATTTTCATCCCGAACAGTTATATGCACGGCTTGAGGTGTTTCAGACACTGAGGGATGCCCGTAAAAGGCTGAATGATCCACACTCATTTGAATCCGCCAAAAATGAAGTCCGCAACTGGATTAGAGCAGTTGAAACACCTCAACATATAAAACCCGAATCAGAACAATCAACCCCCTCCCCTGCCGCACCCGGAAAAACATCAGGCAGTCTTCTCGATCAGATTGTCGAAGAGGCAAAAGAGAGTCATCCGGATATGAAAACCGTTTCAGAACCATCACAGTGGGATTCATTCATGCAGAGCATTGTAGGGCCTTATCTGGTCCCAAATCGCGATCCCGAGCAGGATGAACTTATAGCGGCTGTTGATGCTTCTATCTCGGGCCTCATGAAAAAAATTCTGCATCACCCCGATTTTCAGGCTCTCGAATCGGCGTGGCGGGCACTCCGTTTTCTCGTGTACAGGATGGAGACGACTGCCCTGCTCAAGGTGTACCTGCTGGATATCTCAAAGGATGAACTGGCCGCGGATCTAAACGGTTCCGACGACTTGCGGAAAACCGTGGCATACCGGCTTTTTGTAGAACAGGCGGTGGGGACTCCGGGCGGTGAACCATGGGCGGTACTGGCCGGAAATTATATATTTGATCAGAACCGGGAGGATGTTGAAATCATGGGCCGCATGGCCATTGTCGGAAGACTAGCAGGAGCCCCGTTTATCTCCGGTGTTCACGATCATATTCTGGGCTGCGAATCTCTATCGGATACGCCTCATCCTGATGACTGGCGACGCCCTGTTGATCCGGAAAACAACCGGATATGGAAAGTTCTCAGAAGTATTTCAGATGCATCATATTTAGGTCTTGCGCTGCCCCGATTCCTTTTAAGGCTTCCATACGGTAAAAATACCGATCCTGTAAATTATTTTGATTTTGAGGAGATACCGGACAGTCCCGCACATGATGAATATCTGTGGGGGAATCCGGCCTTTATATGTGCTCTGCTGCTGGCACAGTCATTCAGCCATGACGGATGGGATCTTCGGCCGGGATCAATCCAGAATATCCAGGGTCTGCCTCTCCATGTCCATAAGGAACAGGGAGAGTCTGTAACCAAACCCTGCTCGGAAGTTGTGTTTACGGAAAAAGCGCTGGAAAAAATACTGGCCCTCGGAGTAATGCCTGTTCTTTCTTACAAAAATCGGGACTCTGTCCGGCTGGCTCGTTTTCAGTCCGTAGCAGATCCCTTGACGCAACTTAAGGGGCGCTGGAAGAGCCATTGATAGCGCGATGATAAATAATCAGAGCCAATACAAACCGATCCGATTACATCAAGCTTGATGGTTTTGAAATTTTTTTCAACTGCCCGGCATGGTCATCTCTATTGACAAAAATCGGCCCTGCTGGTAACAATCCAAGTGTATTGTAAAAATTAATCCCGCACCATCTTTTGACCCTGAAGCCTCGGCCACTGTGCCGCGGAAACATTACTCCCGCAAGGAAAGGTGAAATACCATGCCTCCCACACAAGAAAATCGATCAATGCGCATTACTACACCGCTGGAAGATAATGATCTGTTGCTCACCATGTTTTCAGGTACCGAGGGCCTTTCAATTCCTTTTTCCTTTGAACTGAGCCTTGTATCGGAAAGTAACAGTATTGCATTTGATCAAATCATCGGTGGAAATATTACCGTATCCTTGGGTGAAGAAGATAGCAACGCCCGTTTTTTTAACGGCATCGTATCGCGGTTTTCCCAGGATACCGGCGCCGGGGAATCTGATGGCGGCCATTCCCTGGCTCGCTATTCCGCAACGATTGTTCCGTGGTTCTGGCTGCTGACTAAAACTACCGATTCAAGAATATTTCAGAATATGTCCGTACCGGATATAATAGAACAGGTCTTTTCTGAAAAAGGTTTCAATGATTGCAGGATGGATCTGGACGGCACCTATGATCCGAAAGAGTACTGTATTCAGTATGCTGAAACTGATTTTAATTTTATTTCCAGGCTCATGGAACAAGAGGGCATATTCTATTTTTTTGAACATGGAGACGGTGAGCATATAATGGTCATGGGAGATACTCCGGAAAAGCACCCCCAATGCCCGAATCAGGAGCAGGTGCGATTTCGTCCCCTTGGAAGTGGTGAAAATGTCCAGGAAGCCGTGGTGACCGACCTTGATAAGATGCAGGAGATCAGAATCGGAAAATACACGGTAAATGACTTTAACTTCAAGATACCATCAACTGATCTGCTGGTTGAGGCTGAAAGTCAAATATCCCTGGGGCCCGGAGAACGTGAGATATATGATTACCCGGCAGAATACAAAACACGGGCTGAAGGGGAAAGACTTGCCAATATACGCCTGCAGGCGGAAGAGGTTCGGACCACCACATTCCGCGGGGCAAGTCACTGCATCGATTTTTCAAACGGATATAAGTTTGACCTGATCAGCCATTACAGGTCTGAGATGAATGAGCAGTCGTATGTATTGACTACTGTCACTCATGGTGCAAATGAACCTGTGGGAACCAGCGGAGGCGGCAGCGGCGGCGGTTTCTCATACAGTAATCATTTCACCTGTGTTCCATACGATGTTCCGTACCGGCCGATGACTGTTACACCGAAGCCGATGCTGACCGGAGTTCAGACCGCTATTGTTGTGGGCCCTTCATCCGAGGAAATCCATACGGACGAATACAGCAGAGTCAAGGTACAATTTCCATGGGACCGCGAGGGCCGGAGAAATGAGAACAGCTCCTGCTGGATTCGTGTCAGCCAGCCCTGGGCCGGAGCCGGCTGGGGCGCCATGTTTATTCCCCATGTGGGGCAGGAAGTAATCGTAAATTTTGTCGAGGGCGATCCGGATCGGCCCATCATCACCGGCCGTGTATACCACGGCACAAACATGCCGGCAGACGCCTTGCCGGCTGAAAAAACAAAAAGCGTCATTCGGAGCCGGAAGGACAATGATATTGTCATCGAAGACAAAGAGGGCGACAAGCATATTCATATCAAGCAGGCCTGCGGGAATGAGATTATTATGCATGAATCCACTCCCAACATTGAAATCAAACAAGAATGTGGAAATGAAATTCTCATGCGTGAGGCTGAGGGTATTCAAATTCGAGACAAATATGGCAATGAAATCGTACTGGATGCAGTCGCGGGATTCATGCGGCTTGCCTCTCCAACCCATAATTCATATATTGAATTAGGGAAAAGCATACAATCCCATACAGATAGCGATGGCGTTCAATGGGTAACGGGAGATGAGACCAAACACGTACAAGGAAATTATACAGGAACCTTTATTGGTACCAAAATGGATACCAATACGGCCGCAACAACAGAGAAGAACCTTTCTGCTACAGCTAAGATTACCGCCGGCGTAGCTACAGAGACGTTTCTTGGTGCAAAGCATGAGACTCTTGTGGGCGCGAAGGTCACATTGAATGCCGCAAAAGAGATCACTAAAAATGCGGCAAATCGGGATAGACAGGCGACTGGTCCCATCCATTACAGCTCAGCAGCCTACATATCTCTGGAAGCTCCCGGCAGCATGCTCTGGCTCGATGGCGACGGGGCCGACATTATGGCTGGCAGTTCAGTTATTAAAGTTAACAAAGGCGGGCCTATCACCTTAACTTCAAGCAGTGATATTAAAATTGATTCCGGCGGAGATGTGATCATCAAGGGCGGTAATATCAAACTGGAAGGAGATGCTAAAATTACTGGTGAACTTGACCATCCGAGCATTAACGCCAAAAAATAAGAATCACATTATTAAAAAGGCTTTTTATGAAAAATCCAGCCTGGGCACTACTTGTCATACTCATTGTTACCGGAGTACTGTTGACGGTAAATAATCTGCTGTATCTGGATATTTTAGGTATAGGGCGGTTTATAACCAGGAAAAAATTTCCGGAAGCCGCTGCCGGGCTTGGATTTAAAGCTCAATCAGAATGGTCTTACAGGGTTTTTCCCGACTATTCAGGTAATTACAAAAAGCACGATGTGTTTATCTCCCAGGAACGCTCAAGCATCAGGGTTTCCATACAGCCTGTTCCCGGTCTATTTTTAAATACTTTTAAAAAAAATATCCAATTCAATACCGGAAACAATACTGTGGATCTTTTTTTTTCCGAACGAAAAGCACCGCAGGCAACCAGTCAAAAAATCATAAACAGCACGGATCTGCTTGCCTGTATCGAAAGTTTTATTAAAAAATGGGGGAAAAAATGCCGCAAGGTTGATTTGGAACCAGGTTATATAGAATGCGCCTTAAAATTCGGCAATGGTCATTATGTTCCAGCATGGATTCTTGAGCCTATAGTCTCCGACATGGTCAAACTCGCTGATTTGCTGCAAGCCGCAGTCACGGAAAAATATTAAAGTATATCTATACCTTCAGGTGGGCAACTATTGGAAATAATAAACGAATCACCATTTGAAATGGCATACATCCCGGGACGTCTCCCCTTTCCCGGGCATTCTTTGACCCTTATCGTCAAAGGCACCTTTGATTTGTCACCGGGAAAAACGGCAACGCCGGCGGAGGAACAGCTCTATCCTACCGGAGATGAATTTTACAAAGAGGATGAAGAAATGCTGGGCGGTCCCCGATATGCGTCTGATTTCGCCTATTTCAAGCCTGCAGCCGATCTGCTGCTCAATGGAAAATGTCATGCCCCTGCCGGAGAACAGCATCTGGCCAGGAAGGTGTCTTTCCAGGTTGGTGACCATGCCAAAACCCTTATGGTCACGGGCAATCGCACCTGGAAACGCGGCCTGATAGGTTGCACCCCGAGTACCCCCGAACCCTTTACAGCGATTGACCTAAAGTATCAGAACAGCTTTGGTGGCCCCGGATATGCTGAAAATCCGGTGGGCAAAGGGTTTGGAAAACGAAAAAACGAAAACGGGAAAAAGGTCAGACCGCTTCCCAATATCACAACAGCGCCGTGCTTGTCTGGGCACCTATAAGGGTAAATACCTTAAAAAATACTGGCCCTGGTTTCCAGTTGATTTTGACTGGCACTATTTTAATGCGGCCCCGGCTGATATGCAGGTAGAAGGGTATCTTGCCGGCGATGAAAAACTCAGCTTTACAAACCTTCATCCACATCATGGACAATATGAGGCAGGTCTTCCTGAACTCAGAATTCGCTGTTTTGTTAACAAGCGGATTAATGACCCTGGACCCGCAGCTTTACAATTCAAAGAAGTAAATATGCGCCTGGATACCCTGTGGGCCGATATGAACAGCGAAACACTGGTGCTTGTCTGGCGCGGGTGGTGTGAAGTCTTGTCTGAACAATTCGATGATATTGAGCATCTGTTTATTGTCTCCGAGCTTTTGAAAGACCCTTTAAAACCGGTGGAGTATTATCGTGAATCGCTGGATAAGCGTTTGCGGGAAATGGAAAAAGGCGGGGTAGATGAGCTGCCTGAAGAGCCGGATCAACCCGGTGAAACGGAAAAAGTCGATGACGTCGAGACTGAAATTGCCAAGGCTGAGCAGGAAAGCAGAAAGCAGTTGATTGCCGCCGGTATCGACCCTGATAATCTGCCGGAGCAAAGTGAAGAAGATAAAAAAAAGGAAGATGCGCTTCTTAAAGAACTCGGTTTTGAACCTGAAAAAAGTGAATCCTCTTTAACTCGCGAGCTTGTGCATGAAAGATTTAAACGTCGCGAAAGCTTTGCAGGAGAGGATCTGTCCGGTCTTGATCTGTCCGGCCTTGCCTTTGCAGGTATTGATCTGCGCGGTTGTATCCTTGCCCATACGATATTTAAAAACAGTGACCTTTCCGGTGCAGACCTATCCTCAGCTAATTTTTCTCATGCGGATCTCTCGGCTGCAAATTTACAGAAAGCGTCGCTGCATGAAGCGGATTTTACGGAAGCCGTTCTTGAAGGGGTTGATTTGAGCAAGGCCGATCTTGAGGGTGCCGTATTTGAAAAAGCCAGGATGCAAAAGGCAAGACTTGACGATGTAAAAGCCATCGGGGCCGACTTTTCCCGGGCGGATCTAAGTGACGCTCTATTAACCGACAGTATTTTTGCAAAGGCGGATTTTTCAGAGGCCCTTTTGCAGAGTGCCGATTTTAGCAGGTCTGATTTGAAAGAAACCTCCGTAGAGGGAGCATGCGGCCCTGATATCCGCATGGATGAGGCCGACCTCACTGAACTTCGGGCATCGGAAGGCTGCAATTTTTCAAACGGCTCTTTTCGCAAAGTGCATGCTGATGAATCGATCTGGGAGAACGCCGAATTAAATGGTGCTGATTTTTCTTTTGCCTGCATGGAGGGGGCCGATTTTACTTCCGCCTCTCTGGAAGGAACGAATTTTGCGGCCGCCGATATGAAACTTACCCGTTTCCCCAGGGCAAATCTGAAAGGGGCAAAAGTAGTAAGTGCCAACCTGTTTGAAGGAAGTTTTGAAAAAGCCGATCTGACCGGTACTGATCTGCGTGGTTCCAATCTTTATGCGGCGGAGTTTCTTGAAGCACATCTGGAAGAGACCCTGCTGGAATTCGCCAATATCAAAATGACCAAACTGGCCCGGAAATAGGAACTGAAAAAATTATGTCGATTTCTGACAATTTTGAAGAAATACTCACAAGACTCCAGACAGGTGAAGTGCTTGAAGATCTTGTCCTGAATGATAAAGATATGAAAGGGATGCGGCTTGCTAATGTCCATATGCCGCGAGCTAAATTTGATAATTGCAACCTTGCCGGAATCGATTTTCGCGGCGGGATATTACCGATGGCTTTTTTCAACAAGGTTACTCTTGACAAAGCCTGCCTGGCGGAAACCGATATCAGCGAATCGATCTGGCAGAACATTGAGGCCTCACAAATTGATTTTACCGATGCCGATATTTCCGGTGCTGTTTTTTTTGCCGACAAAATACCTGTAAAGGACCCGGCACTGGTCAACATTTTTTTTAAAGATCTGGCGCTGCCGGCATCTGTCATCAAGGATTTGCGCGGCCTTGACATATGCGGCTTTGCCGGTGTCACGGCAAAAATGACGGCAGCCGACCTTTCAAGGGCAAAGGCCCGAAAAACCGCATTTGAAAATGTGCTTCTTGACAATGCCCTGTTTGCCGGGACCGATATTACCGGTGGGCGGTATGAAAAATGCTCCCTGACCAATGCCTGTTTCGAGAAGGCCCTGCTTGCGGAAACTGTTTTTACCGAGTCAAACCTTACCGGGGCTTCTTTTGCCAAGGCAATGCTGACAGGGACCCATTTTAAAAACAGCGACCTCAGCGGCTGTGATTTTACCCAAACGACCCTTAACAATACCCGATTTTCCAAGGTCGATATGCGTACCGTGTCCGGGCTGCCAAAGGATTTACATGGGTGTATCTTTTCGGCATGCGACCTTTCAGACGTTGATCTGTCCGGGACTGATTTAGGTGAAGCGGCATTTGTGAATTGTTCCCTGGCTGGTGTGTCTCTGGCAAATGCCGATCTTATCAATATTGCCATTCGAAATTGTACCCTGGAAAATATTGATTTCAGTGGACTGGATCTTTCCGGTTCTGATTTCACCGGTGCTAAAATGAAGGGCGCCGTCTTTGCCGGATGCAATCTTGCAGATGCTGATTTTTCTAACGCAGACCTTAAACAGGCGAATTTTACCGGTGCAAAATTAAACGGCACAATGTTTAATAATGCCAATCTTGCAGAGTCCGTATTCAAAAACGCTGAACTGCGTGATTGTGAAATGGAAGATGCCATTCTCACCCATGTTGATTTGAGCGGCGCGCGAATCGGCAAAACCGATTTTTCCGGTGTCAATTTTACAAAAACCCGAATTCACGATACCACTTTTCATCTGTGTGAATTGAAAAAAACCTGTTTTGCCGGTATGGATCTGTCCGGATGCTGTTTTGTCGATTCCGATCTGGAGGCTGCAGACCTTAAAAAGGTACGGCTCGACAATGCCGACTGCAGACAGGTTAATTTTAAAAAAGCCGACCTTTCAGGGGCAAGACTGGTAAAAGCAAAATGCCATACTGCTGATTTTACGGAAGCAACACTTGAACAGGCCCTTTTCATGGAGGCTGATATGCGTTGCGCCTGCCTTGTCAAGGCTTTAGCCGGAAAAACCAATTTTATGCGCGCGCGCATGGACCGGGCCGAATTGAATTATGCCGATTGCACGGGGGCTGTCTTCATCGGCTGTCAGATGCCCTATGCTGATGTATCCCATGCTGTCTTACAAGCCGCTGATTTTACCCGGGCAAATCTGCAGCAATCAGTACTGCATGCAATTGATGATAAAGGGGCAAAATGGCGCGGCGCAAACCTGAAGCTGGTGGATCGGACAGACGAAGATCTGGCCGCAGCGGAAAGCTGGCGCCCGCCGATGCCGGATAAACAGAAAAAACCGTGAGCTGTGAACCGACAACCGTAAACAATATTTATAAAGGAGCTTTGCAATGCCCAATACCGCCAAAATCTACAATCTGACAAAAAATGCGCCCTGTTTTGGCCCGGCCCGTGTACTGGCGGTCGATGAATCGGCCAATCTGGTTCAAGTGCGGCTTCTGAAAACAACGGACCGGCCCGAGGTGTGGTGCAGGCCTGTTTTATCCCTTGCTCAATCCCTGGTTTCAGGGGATGAAGTTCTGGTTATGGGAGAAAGAATCAACGATATCTATATTGTTGATCTGCTGGCTCGCAGCCGGACTACAGACGTGAAACAACCGCGGGCCGCCCTTGCAACAGAGACAAAAACCGGTGCTTTTGTAGTGATCGATACTGAAAACAGCAATGCCGACCATGAGGTTATCAAGGTTTTTTCCAATCAAAAAAAACTTGTTTTTGAATATGATGCCAAATCCGAAAAGGCCCGAATATTTGCCCCATCCGGCGATCTTGATCTTATGACTGAAACGGGAGATATTGCTCTTAATGCTGCTGGAAAAATTAGACTCAATGCAGAAAAAATTGATGTCACGGGACGTTCGGCGGTCAGCCTGGGTGTATCCCGGCTTACCGGAGATTCAGGAGCTTCGCTCGCCCTTGATTCGAGAAAAGTAAAAATTGACAGCCCGGAAATAAAAATCAGCGCCGGCAGAGGATCCCTGTTTTTTACAGAACTGCGCTATGCCGGAGAAAAAATATTTGCCACGGCGGGATATATACAGATTATGGCAAGAAGGCTTGAAACCGCGGCTAAAACCATCCTGGAAAAAGCGGATAATGTTTACAGAAAGGTCAAACAGCTAAGTCAGTTGCAGGCAGGAAGAAAAAGAGTCCTTGTCGATGAAACCTTTTATGTAAAAAGCAGACGTTCAGTGATGAAATCGGATAAAAATTTTAAAGTAAAATCAGATAAAATTCACCTCGGATAACCTGAGAACTAAATAATAAAGGAGAAACCCCCATGGCAGCCACATTCCCAGCGGCAACCAAAGCCGACGGCCACGCTTTTGCCATGCCTGACCCCTGCTTGACACCGGCTCCTCCATCACCGAGTCCGGTACCCATACCCTACCCCAACACCGGTATGTTCATTCAGGCCCAAAAGACCGCCACAAAGGTAAAATTTGTCGGCAAGGAGGTTGTTACCAAAAAATCTGAAATCTCAAGGTCAATGGGCGATGAAGCCGGCGTTAACAAGGGTGTTATGTCGGGCATGAACATGGGCAAGGTTTTGTTTAAAAAAGGAAGTGCAAAGGTAAAAATACAGGGCCAGCCCTGTGTCCATCTGACCAGCATGAGCGGCCACAACGGTGCCAATGCCAACATGCCCGCCGGTGCCCAGGTGGCTCCCAGTCAAACCAAGGTGATCGTATCACCATAACCATATGGTCAATAGTCTCATTAAATGATGAACATTAAGAGTCTCTGAACAGTTACAAAATATTTTATCATAAATCGTTTCAAAAGAGGAAAACTAAAATGAGAAAATATCCGTTACCCATTTGTCTTCTGCTGCTGGGTTTGCTGATTTGTGCATGTTCCTCCAAAACCCTGCCGCTGCTGGGCTTGAAATTTGAAAAAGCAGCGAGCAATGTTACCGCCACAGACTGGAAATTTGAAAAGGCAGCAATCAATTTTACCATCACAGCCGACGACCTGTTAAACCTGGATGAGGATATCCCTCATACGCTGTCGCTGTGCGTCTACCAGCTAAAGGACTGGAATAGATTCAACCGCATCGCCGACAATCATAAAGGCCTGTACAAACTGATGGAATGTAACCGTTTCGACAGCAGCGTAACCAGCGTCAGACGCCTTATCGTCAATCCTGGCCAGACTCTTGATTTTTCGCTCGACCGGGCCGAAGGGACCCAATACGTGGCCATCGTGGCCGGATATTATCTCCTTGAAAAACAACGGATGATCCGTTTCTACAAAGTTCCGGTAAGGGAGTATAAAAAAGGCCTGATCATGAAAAAAAAGTTTCAGATTCCAGCCGTGATGAACATCATACTGAACCTGGGACCCAAACAAATAATGAATTAACCCTCATCGAAAAGTAAACGCTTTGCACAAAGCATGCGCAGATGGGAAGGCGTATGGATATGGAATGACCGCTTTTCCGGCATTAGGGCATGCTCTTATGCAGTCCGGTATTTTCAATTGGAAGATCGTTATCTGCCGCATCTTATCAAGCCTATTTAGTCTCCATATTTTGATAGCACGAAATTTTTCGGATCTTTTGAATTAAGATTGATTTATCGACCGTTAAAGTGCTATCTATCCATATTCAATGGGGCGAAAGAAATATTCCCCAGACACCAATAACGCCTATCAATACGATTTGACAGGTTAAATTTCAAAACAATGACGGTATATAAACACAAATTCGACTTTGAAATCGGCTACCTTGTAAAAAGCCCCTGCAGGGACTGTAAAAAAAGGGATGAGTTTCCGAAATGCATCTCAAAATGTATTATTCTGGACAAAATTCACACCGTTCTTGCCGGAACCATATCATCGGTTAAAAGCCGTCAATCCGCCTGATCTGCAACACGGATAATTCCGTACGCGGATTCATTGGGATTCAAAGATAGTATTCTTGTCGGCAATCGTCATTTTATAAGCGTTTTACATTCAGGGTAAGAGATGCCACAGACCGGAAAATTTGATTCCGAATTCTTCAGTATTTCCAGCAGGAATCCAAATAACACCGTGATATATCTGCATAAAAGTCTGAATATTGACAATGCTGCCCAGATTTTAAAACAATTGTCGCGTTTTGTTTATGCATCTTCCCTGGTTTCCCTGACACTGGATCTTGCCGATGTATCGCAACTGGATGAATACGGGGCCCTGGTTCTATTTGAAATTAAACACAAAATTAAAAACAGGGGCCTGCCCTTCAATATAACCAATATCAGTGAAAAGCCGGGACGGATCCTGGCGCTGGTTAATTTTGATACGCATGTAAAATCCTCTCAAACCCCCCAAAAAAAATCCTACGGCCCCCTGGTAAGACTTGGAGAAGGCTCCATAGCGCAGGCATACAATCTAAAAATCATGATCTCTTTTATCGGATCCATGGTTCTTTCCCTGGGGCATATTCTGGTTCACCCCCGGGCACTGCGAATAAATGATACCATCGTCCATATGGCCAGAACCGGTGTGGACGCTCTACCCATAGTGGCCCTGATCAGTTTTCTACTGGGATTGATCATGGCGTTCATGTCTTCTCTGCAATTATCTCAGTTCGGAGCAAATGTTTATGTAGCCTCACTGGTAGCCATGGCCATGGTATCTGAACTGGGGCCGATCATGACGGCTATTATTGTCGCCGGCCGGTCCGGTTCCGCCTTTGCAGCCGAAATCGGCACCATGCGAATTTCCGAAGAGATCGATGCCCTGTTTACCATGGGATTCAACCCGACGGTTTTTCTCGCGGTTCCAAGGATGCTGGCTCTGGCAGTCACGCTGCCCCTGCTGACTGTTTTTTCCAATCTTTTTGCGATTGCAGGGGGCCTTACCATCGCCATATTGATGCTGGATCTGACCCCGGGATCATATATGGCCATGACCATTGATACACTGACGGTGTTTGAAGTGATATGGGGGATGGCAAAAAGTCTGGTCTTTGCCGTTCTGATTGCATGGGTAGGATGTCTGCGTGGATTTCAGGCCCGCGGCGGTGCTGCCGCGGTTGGTAATGCAGCCACATCGGCGGTTGTTACCAGTATTTTTTTGATTATTCTGTTCGACTCGATATTCGCTGTTATCCGAAGTTACTGGGGGTGATCCGCCGATCATGAAAAAAACGGCCCTGATTCAAATAAAAAACCTTTGTGCTGGATACAAGGATGATATTATACTCGACAATGTAAGCTTTGATATATTCAAAGGTGAAATTCTTGGTATCCTGGGCGGCAGTGGATGCGGCAAAAGCACCCTGCTCAGGCATATGATCGGTCTTGAAAAAATCCGATGGTCAGCCGGTTCTTCAACCGCAGGCCCAGGCCCGGCCAGCTAATACGGAAGGAAGACATCCATGGCGTCCATTAAAACAAACCTGGCCGTGGGCATATTTGTCGCTGTCGGGTTCATCTTTGCCATTGTGGGGGTTATATGGCTGGGCATGTCCAGCTATTTTGAAAAAGGACACCTGTACGTCGCTTATTTCGATGAATCCGTGCAGGGACTGGACAAGGATTCGCCGGTGAAGTACCGCGGTGTCACCATCGGCCGCGTGCAAAAAATACAGGTGGCTCCAAACACGAATCTGATCGAAACCCGGCTGAAAATCGAAAATAAACTGGAGCCTGTTGAAAATATCGTTGCCCAGCTCAAATCAGTGGGAATTACCGGCATCATGTTTATCGAACTGGAGCATAAAAATACTGATACCCCCGATTTGTCTCCGGCCCTGAATTTTACACCGCCATATACTGTTATCAAGACCAGGCCTTCGGAAATCAAACAACTGCTCCAGGGCCTTGATTCTGTTTTTTCTCAAATTAAAGCACTGGATGTAAAGGGAATCTCGCACCGGCTCAAAACAACCATCGATATTCTGAACGCAACAGCCCAAACTGCCCGCATCGACGAGTTGTCGGCCGATATCAGCGAGGCCCTGAATAAAATAGGAAAAACAGCCGAATCGGTGGAAGCATTTGTACTGGATACAAAAAAAACAGGCGGAGCAATTCATACACTTGTGCTGGACAGCCGGAAAACTGTCAAACGGATCAACGGAACTTTCAGCACTATCGATGATGTGATCCAGGACAATAGAAAGGAACTTGCCGACGCCCTTGTAAAGTTCAATCTGTCCATGCAGGGTACGGCCGCTCTTCTGGAAAAGGGTTCAGGCCTGATCGACAATACCGACACGACGGTCTCCAGTCTTCATCAGCATCTGCTGGTGACGCTATATAATATCGAAAGCGCCGCGGAAAACTTGAATCATCTGATCGATGTTCTGGCAAATCAGCCTTCCCAGCTTATTTTCGGACAGCCGCCACTGCCGCGCGCTATTGAATCTGCTGACCGGAAAAAACCATAATCCGACGGTGCTGATGGTAAAATAAGTTAAGCCCCTAACCTCTGGTATGTAAACATGGAGCAGCCCATGAAGCGCCCTTTTAAATTTATAGATGGAGTGAATTTAGTATGAAAGTATTAGTAGCAGAAACAGCAGGCTTCATAGGTCATGCTTTAGTAAAAAAACTACTAGCTCGTGGTGATGAAGTAGTAGTAG
>NBLJ01000165.1 GCA_002084545.1 Desulfobacteraceae bacterium 4572_123
AGGCTTCTGGCTTAAACTGGGCGGCCGCTACATGAATCCTCTCTGGATTGTCATCGGCGCAATTCTGGTGAGCATATATTTTTCCATGATCGGTGCCGCCGGTGGTATGCTCATGGCGGCTTTCCAGGTCATCGTTGTGCAAACGGCAGGTCCCATCGGGATCAATGCCGCAAACGTGCTTCGACCCTCGAACATGGCCCTGACCTTGTTTTCACCTTTGGGATCGTTCTACCGGTATGCGATTGTGGAAAGGCGTGTTGCCTGGCCGGTGGGCATTTCCTTTGGTCTGGGTATTTTTATCGGTTCCATATGGCTGGGGAAATATGTGGTTCAATATTTGCCCATGAAGTCATATAAGGAATGGCTGGCAGTTCTGGTAGTAATCATGGGAGCTAAGACCATCCACGAGCTCACGCCAAAGGCTATGGAAAAGAGGAAGTCTATCAAAGCAATGGCGAAAAAGTTCAACGAAGAGGTTGCAAGAGCCAAAGCTGAAGGACGTGCTACCAAAATGGGTAAAATCGAGCCGGTCAAGACCGGTTTAACTAATTATAGCTTTAAGTTCTGGGGCGAGGAGTTTACGATTAACCCATTGCTTTTTGGTGTGCTGGGAGTCGGCATCGGTATTGTATCCAGGTGTTTCGGTATTGGAGGGGGATTTTTGTTGGTACCTGCCATGACCACCATAGGTGCACTCCCCATGTATGTAGCGGTACCGATTTCTCTCATCGGAACCTGTTTCAGCAGTGTCGGTTCTTTCATTGGCTACCTGCTAAACAGCTATATGCCGGATTTGTGGTTGATGCTTGCCATTATCATCGGTGGTTTTGTCGGCGGAATGCTGGGCAGCCGTGCCCAGAAGCTGTTCAGTGAAAAGACCTTAAAGATTGTACTGGCAATTACCCTGTTCTTTTTGTTCTTTCGCTTTTTCAAGATTGAAATCTGGATATAATAATGGTATAAGTAGCTTTTAATAATGGAAATGTGTTTTTTCCGCTACCAAGGCACGAAGGCACTAAAATAATAATAAATTATCTCCTTTGTGCCCGGTGGCATTTTTCATCTGGGTTAGTTCCTTAATTGTGAATTTTGTATATTTTATGTCAAAAAATTTATCCAAGCTAATTAAGTGTGAAGTGTCTAAAGTTAAGGAATATTGCCAATTTATATAAAAGCTGGAGCATAGCTACTCCGTAACTTTAGTTCACTTTAGTCACTTTTCCGGCTTGTCCGGGTTGGGTTACACAAGTAAAAATGGAAGAATTTCTGGATATCATATGGCTGAAAGTATTGTTTGTTATTCAATACGTTGTAAGGTGCCTTGATTATATACTTGCCCCCCTTAATCATTTTGGGCCGGCTGTTGTTATACTGGCTGTCGTTTTTGTGACAGTTGCGGCCACAAAATATTTTAGCAAAATTTATAAGACAAAACGATATGTTGAATTGGAAAAGGAGTTCAAGTACTGGTTTAATCTTCGAAAAGAAGCTTTAACGTGTGAAGATCCCGAAAAAGGCAAAGAACTTGCCAAAAATATCGATCAGGCCAAACTAAACAGGGTCTATTATGACTATTTTTTTGAAGGCCTCTTAAGCAGCCTGCTGACAAAATATCTACCCATTTTTATTATGCTGGCATATGTTAACGAGGCCTTTAAACCTGACATCCTGCTTAAAAATTTTGGCAGGGAATACATATTTAAATTTGTAAATTATGATGGTAAAACGATTCTGGTCGGGGCTGTTTTTTGGTTTGTTTTAGCGATTCTGCTTGTCTATATTGCCTGGTTTATTGCCGAAAAATTATACTTTAAGCATATAAAAACAAAAGAGCAACCAGCTTGAAAAGAGGAGGTGAATCTTTATGTGCTGTTGTGAGAAAACTGGATGCCAGATTCAGGAAAAGTTGAAAGGGAAGCCTGAAGAGTGCAGTCCTGAACAAATCGAGGAATGCCATGGTGAAGAAACGCATCATCCATGTGTAGATTTTAAGAAAAAAGAATAATACCCATGCCTCTTGCTTTGCTACTTGCGATCATTTTCCTTGCTTCTTTCATCCTGACCATGGTGGGGCTGGGGGGTGGACTTATCTTTTCGCCCCTTTTTGTTTTGCTTAAATATCCTGTGACTACAGCTGTATCGGCATCCCTTTTCTTAAACGGTATTGCCGCCTTTTCTGCATCCATTAACTATTTTCGTAAAAGAATGGTGGATATAAAGACCGGCCTCCCGCTGCTTATCGCATCTACTCTTTGCGCTCCCCTGGGTGCCATGCTTACTACGCGAATCAACATCGACCTTTTCATTGCCATTCTGGCTCTGGTAATATTTTTGGCTGCAATACGCATGCTTTTTTCAAAAAAGATCGAAGCAGAGGCAATGGATATTGGTCATGTTCGCAGAATCATTGGAGGCGGGGGTATTGGTGTAATAATAGGACTCATGGCCGGACTTTTAGGTATTGGAGGTGGTGTATTTATCGTGCCCCTTTTGATTTATTTACTGAAAGTTCCCACGAAAACAGCCGCTGCAACCTCCATCTTCATCGTGGTGTTTTCATCGTTTAGCGGTTTTATTGCCCACATCTCCCTTGCGGATACAGACTGGAAATTTATCCTCATGGCAGCAATTTTTTCCTTTACCGGCGGACAACTGGGTTCAAAGATAATGGCCGAAAAATTAAAAGGCCGAACCGTGCGTCAAATCTTTGGAATTGTATTATTAATCTTTGTTGCTAAACTTGTCCAAAGGGTTATTTAACTCCGTCAATGAAGATGAATTCGTAAAAAGTCCGATTTAGACGGTTTCGTAAAAAGTTCAAATTCAAGGCGTGCAAGTTTTGTAATCATGAGGCGTACTTTTCGTACGTTGAATGATTTTTACGAAACCGTCAATGAACCTTATGAAAAAGAAAATTACTATAGCATTTTTTTTTCTATCAACTTTTGCTGGGGGTGTTATCAACCCGGTCCTTGTCCTGGCTACCCAGATTCATGGTGCACCGGAGGGAGTCTATGCACACCAGATCGCCCATATATTTTTTATGCTTTCCATGGGATTTCTTATCCATTGGTTAAGGGAAAGAAAACTTGTCAAAAAAAGCGGCTGGCGATTCATACAATATGCGGCATTTTTTTTAATTCTGTGGAATATGGATGCATTTTTAGTTCATCTTTTAAATGACCAGCTAAAAATTGTTCAGGTACAGCGAATGGATTCATGGCATATTCAGCTAAGTGCCGGCAATGGCAGCAAAAGCCTTGAAATATTGTTTTATTTTGCGAAACTTGATCATCTGTTTTGCGTGCCGGCGCTTTTATTTTTGTATTCCGGTTTAAGGCGCCTTTTAAAAGCGAGCCATTCAGAAATAACAAGACCGGAAAATCAGAGGAATGGCCAGTTATGACCCTCCCCTTTTTCCCAATCTGGTTTGTCGATATTTTCGGCTCAATAACGATGATAATCCTCTCTTTCCTTTGTCTGAGCGTAGTCCTTGAGCTAAAGAGAAGTGACCCATACAACGTCATCTGGACTTATCTTTTATGGCTTTGTTTCGGGCTTGCAGCTTTTGCCATCTCACGATCCGCAGGACATATTTTAAAACAGCAACTTTTATTTTCTGAACGTGAATTCATATGGGACTCTATCCGTCCCTTTAGCGGAGCTATTAATACGCTTACGTTTGTATTTGTTGCGTCCGTAACTCTTTTTTTTGAAAGAATATGGAAGATTCATCAACAGGTATTAAAAGATAAACAGGATTTGCAGTCAGCGCATGAAAAACTTTTTTATCTGAATCAGAATCTCGAAGATCTGGTAGCCAAACGGACAGAATCACTGGCTGCTTCTGAAAGCAAATACCGCCGTATTTTTGAGGTTTCAAAGGATATGATCCTGGTTTCAAAAAAAGATGGCCTGATTGTGGATATGAATCCGGCCGGATATAAAATGCTGGGCTATAATGAATCAGAATTCCTTGGCAAGAAAAAATATTTTCAAAATGTCTTTGCCAAGGATGCAAATTGGACAATAATTCAGAAAACCCTTGAAAAAATGGGATTTATTTCAAGTTTTGAGATTGAGTTAAAACGCAAAGACGATAGCCGTATTCACTGTTTGCTCAGCGGCAGTTTAGATAGAGATTCATCCGAAACAGAAAATACCATTCATTTTCTTGTAAAAGATATTGAACAAAGAAAACTAATCGAGAACCAGATGGCCCAGACAGACAAACTGGCTTCCCTTGGACAGCTTTCGGCGGGTATTGCCCACGGAATCAATAATCCATTGGGAATTATTCTCGGATATACTCAGTTGCTTATAAGGGATGAAGATGTTGAAAACGAGAAATATGCCGATCTTAAGATCATTGAAAAACATGCCAAGAGTTGCAGATCGGTTGTGGAAGACTTGCTCAATTTTGCCAGAAGCTCTCAAACTGAAAAGGAGGCAATTTCAATCCACGAAGCCATGGATGAGGTATTGAATTTTATTCAACATCATTCTGAATTATACAACATAGAAATTGAAAAAGACTATGATACGAATATACCTCCGCTTTTACTGGATGAAAAGAAAATAAAGCAAGCGCTCATGAATCTTATCATGAACGCTAAACATGCGGTCGGAAAATCAGGCACTATAAGGTTGTCAACCGCATACAACCGTTCAACCAGTCAGGTTACCATCAAGATAGCTGATACGGGTTGCGGTATTGAAAAAAAGAACATATCACGTATATTCGATCCCTTTTTTACAACCAAACCGACCGGGGAAGGAACCGGTTTGGGCCTTTCTGTCAGCTATGGAATAATAAAAAATCATGGCGGTAATATTTCTGTGGAAAGCGAGCCGGGTAAAGGTACTACCTTTAGTGTCGTTCTAACAGCGGCTTCCAGAAATCTGGGAGGATAACCAATGGCTGGAACAATTTTGGTAGTTGATGATGAAATAGATATGCAAAAGCTTCTTAAACGGAGCCTGGAATCCGCCCTGGATTGCAGGGTTGAAACGGCTTCCTCAGGAGAAATGGCACTGCAAATGCTTGCAAAAAGCCGCTTTGATCTGGTTTTGGCTGATATCAAAATGCCGGGTATGGACGGACTGGAACTGCTGGAGTTAATAAAAAGAGCGACTCCTGACGTCACGGTAGTTATGATGACGGCCTTTGGCAGTATAGATACAGCGGTTGAGGCCATGAAAAACGGCGCCTATGATTTTATTACCAAGCCTTTTGATCATGATGCCCTGGTGTTGAGACTCGAAAAGGCTCTTGAAAGGAGCACTCTTTTACGAGAGAATTTAAGACTTCAGAAAGAATGCTGGGATATTCATGTATTCCAGGACCTGGTGGGGAAAAGCACCCGCATGAAAAAGGTTTATGAAACCATTCAGACCGTAGCCAAAACAGATTTAACGGTGCTTATTACCGGAGAAACGGGCACCGGGAAAGATTTGACAGCCAGAGCTGTACACGCCATGAGTAACCGCAGCCGGGGTCCTTTTGTGGCGGTAAACTGCCCCACGGTGCCGGAAAACATTCTTGAAAGTGAATTGTTCGGCTATAAAAAAGGGGCGTTTACCCATGCCACCCAAAATAGAACAGGCCTTTTTCAAGAGGCCCATAATGGCACTATTTTTTTAGATGAAATCGGAGATATCAGCCCCACCATTCAAACCAAACTGCTGCGGGTGTTACAGGAAAAAGAGATAAAGCCATTGGGAGATACCCGATTCATCCAGGTTGATGTCCGGATAGTTGCATCTTCAAATCAAAACCTAACTGAAAAAATATCAAAGAATGAGTTTCGTGAAGATTTTTTTTATCGCTTAAATGTATTGTCCATTGAACTGCCGGCTCTAAGGAATCATACCGAGGATATCCCTTTGATTGCCAACCATTTATTGGAAATTCACGTATGGAACATTCTTTCCAACAACTGCCCTATAAGGAAGCCAAAGAGCAGACTTTGCAGCACTTTAATGCGGGTTATATCGGCAATCTTCTTGCCTCAAGTAACGGAAATGTTACCCAGGCCGCACGATCTTGCGGACTGGAACGTCAGGTATTGCAGCAAATTATGCGCCGTTATGGCATAAAAGCTGATCCTTTCAGAAAAAAATCATGATAAGTTACGTAATCATATGCGCCGTAGCATTTACGGTCTCAGGTCTGACCCTTTTTTCCGGGTTCGGATTAGGTACTTTGCTTATGCCTGCCTTTGCCCTGTTTTTCCCAATTGAAGTGGCAGTGGCAGCCACTGCCATCGTTCATCTGGCTAACAATATCTTCAAAGTAGGTATAGTTGGTCAAAAAGCCGATTTTGGCACGGTGATGAAATTCGCTTTTCCGGCAGCAGTGACGGCCATTTTTGGTGCTTTGCTATTAAATTACTTCACAACCGTTGAGCCTATCACCCAATATATGTTAGCCGGTCGAACCTGCACCATAACAACAGTAAAACTGGTCATTGCAATGTTGATGCTGATCTTTGCGTTTATCGAATTAAACCCAGGTTTAGAAAAACTTGCTTTTGATACCAGATACATCCCGTTAGGTGGAGCACTGTCGGGATTTTTTGGAGGTATATCCGGCCATCAAGGTGCTTTGCGCACTGCCTTTCTGATACGAGCAGGGCTTCATAAGGAAGTATTTATCGGAACTGTTGTTGTTTCAGCAGTATTTGTGGATATCTCACGTCTAATCGTTTATGGTATCACTTTCTTTTCAAGAGATTTTGAGGTGTTGAAAAATCATGGAGGGATTGAGCTCGTTGTTGCCGGAACACTGGCTGCATTTCTTGGTGCGTTTATCGGCTCGAAAATGGTTAAAAAAATCACCATGCAAATCATCCGGATCATAGTTGGTGTACTTCTGCTTCTACTGGCTTTCGTACTTGGCATCGGTATGATATGATAAATAGACCAACGTGTAAATCGTGGCGGAGAAATTTCCAAATGCCAAAAAAAATCTTCAGTGCCATCTTCATTTGCCTTTTTCTATCTGTCGGCTGCGGTCAGGATGAGCCGGCGATTAAAGTTGACCTGAGCAAAAAAGAACAGGTAAGCCTCAAAGAAGAAACTGACGTCATTACCTATGCCTATCTTCCCCAATATTCCCACACGGTTTCCTATCAACGACATCACCTGCTGGTAGAATTTTTGCGCAAAGAAACAGGTCTCAATATAAAACAAATATTTCCGGACACCTTTGACCAGCACATGACAATGGTCGGTCAAGGTAAGATTGATATTTCTTATTCCAACCCTTTTATTTATGCCAAAATTGCGCACCGATACGGCGCACAAGCTTTTGCGCGTATCGCCGAAATTTATAATCAGGAAAATTTCCGGGGCCAGATCATTTGCCGGGCGGATAACCGGCTCATCAAGACGATTGCCGATTGCCGTGGCAAAAGCTGGTTAGCCGTTGATTCCACTTCTGCCGGCGGTTATCTTTACCCATTGGGTCATTTTATTGACCATGGCATTCAAAAAACAGATTTCAGCGAAATTGCCTTTGCTCCCGGGCCCGGTGGCAAGCAGGAAAAAGTGGTTCTGGCGGTTTATGCCGGGAAATACGATGTGGGCACCATCAGGGAAGGAACCCTGAACGTGGTTGCAGATAAAATAGATATCAACGAAATTTGGGTCATCGCCAACACCCGCTGGTATCCGGGCTGGGTTTATGCTGCCAGAGCGGGTCTGGACCCCAAGATTGTGGAAAAGATAAGAAAAGCACTATTGAAGCTTGATTTTAATCAAAAAGAACACCAACACATATTAGAAGCGGCCGATTTCATCAGAGTGATACCTTCAGAAGATCGAGATTTTAACCCGATAAGAGAATTGGTTGCCAGGGTGGGCATAAGCCTGGAAAAATAATGAAATTAGGATTACGCAGTAAGATTTATTTTGGGATGTTTTCTCTGCTCCTGCTCCTGGGAATTGTCATCTTATTTGTCGTCAGCGGGGTCATGACAGAATCTTTACTGGAAGAGAACCGAAATCGCGGTATTTCCATTGGCGTTAATCTTTCGGCCCGCATAACAGAACCCATTCTGGCCATGGATTTTTTAAGAATGAAGACCCTGGTTGATAAAACAGCCCAATTAAATGATGATATTTTCTATACTTTTGTCCTGGACGCTGGCGGAAAACCCCTTGTTCACACTTTTAAAGGCGGTTTTCCGGTGGATCTCAAAACTGCGAATATCGTCTCGGATCACCAGAAATTTTCGATGCGACTGCTGGATACCGGTGAGCAGTTGATTTATGATTATGCTGTTCCTGTTTTTATCGGTGAGGACCGGCTCGGAACCGTACGGCTGGGATTGCTTCGAATTAGAATCCAGAAAGCGATAAACCGCATTATGTTGAGTGCCTTCCTGTCCACCATATTTGTTATACTTATTGCCGGGTTTGTGGGAGCGTTCCTTGCCCGTCCCGTAACCCGGCGCATTAAAATCCTTCATGAGTCATCAGAGCAGGCATTGCGGGGAAATCTGGATATCCATACTGCGCCGTTGTTAAAAAAAAATTGCTGGGACATCATGAATTGTAATAAACAGGAGTGCCCTGCATACGGAAATTTACATCATCGCTGCTGGTATATTGCAGGGACCCTTTGCCCAACTTGTGTCGAAGGCGAATATGCCAAAAAGATAACCAGTTGTCAAAAGTGTCCGGTTTATCGAAAATGCTCGGGGGATGAAATTCAGAGTTTTGCCGAGAGTTTCGATACCATGACACAATCGTTAAAAGCCCATCTTTCCGACCTGCAACATGCAGAAAAAACATTAAAAGCACAAAGAGAATTGCTTCAGACTATACTGGATGGCATACCCGATTTCATATCTCTCCAGGATCGTAAGACGGTATACAAGTCAATTAACAATGCATTTTGTAAGATAGTGGGCAAAAAGAAAGATGAAATCGTCGGGAAGACCGATTTTGACCTCTTTCCCTGGAAGCAGGCCCAAATCTACCACCAAGAGAATCTGGCCATATTCGATACAGGCAAACCCCTGATTAAAGAAGATAAAATCTCAAGCCCCAAAGGTGAAAAATGGCTTCATATGGTAAAAATTCCGGTTTTTGAAGCTGACGGAAATGTTGCAGGGCTTTTGTGCAGCGGCCGGGATATTACGGAACTCAAGCGGGTCCAGGAACACCTCACCCAGGCGCAGAAGATGGAATCCGTGGGACAGTTGGCCGCGGGTATCGCCCATGAGATTAACACTCCCCTTGGTATTATTTTGGGATACGCCCAACTTCTTCTTGAAGATGTGGATGAGGATGGCCAGATATATGCAGATATCAAGACCATTGAAAAACAAACAAAAATATGCCGTAAAATTGTGGCTGATCTTTTGAGATTTTCCAGGCGCATGGAAAGTATTGTGACCTCGCTCGACATAAATCAATCTATTGAGGAAGTGGTGGCAGTTGTGGAACATACTTTCAAATTAGAACGGGTTATTATTGAAAGAAATTATGGATCGAGTTTACCCTCTATTATGGGGGACAAAGACAAGCTCAAACAGGTTTTCGTTAACTTGCTCAACAATGCCCATGATGCCATTGAAAATGACGGCGTTATAACTATTACAACCCGTTTTAATGAGGACAATAATGAGTTGATAATTTCTGTAGCCGATACAGGCATTGGCATTTCATCCGAGAATGTGGAAAAAATCTTTGACCCTTTTTTTACAACCAAAGGGGTAGGTAAAGGGACGGGTCTGGGACTGTCGGTAACCTTTGGTATTATCAAGGAGCATGGTGGAACAATAGAAGTCCAAAGTCCGCCAGGATTTGCAAAAAAGAAAAATAGCGAGGATAAGCCAGGCGCTGTGTTTATTATTCATTTACCCGTTTCCGGTCATATGCAGTAAAAAATCCTGGCCCAAAGGGTCGGGTTTTGGTTTGCCCCAGAGGGGATTTGTTTTATTGAAAGTTCATCAACTTATTGAAATTC
>NBLJ01000064.1 GCA_002084545.1 Desulfobacteraceae bacterium 4572_123
CTATTCTTTTGCTAATTACCGGATTAATTCTTTACGGCTGGTACCTGTCGGCCAAGGTGGAAAAACGTTTTGCCGGCAGGCGGTGGAGTATTCCTTCTACTGTTTTTTCTGATATCACCATTTTATATCCCGGTCAGCGAACCAATCGTCTCCTTTTTAATAAAAAGCTAAACAGCCTGGGATACCATGAAGTTTCTCATAATCCCGAAAAGAAAGGGGAGAAAAAAACGGCATCCTCTGAAGTAACGATTTATCTTCACGATCTTAAAATGCCCTCCCTTTCACGAAAAGGATTTCCTGTAAATATCCAATTTCTTCAAAACAAAATTGAATCTATTAATCGTTCGGATACCGGCAAGCCTGTCCCTATTCTGGAACTGGAGCCGGAGGAAATAATGCAGTTTTTCGGACCGGAGCGTGAAAAGCGGCATCTTGTTTCCATCCACCAGATCCCTGAAGATCTCATCTATGCCGTGCTTGCTGCAGAAGATGGCCGTTTTTACAAGCACCACGGAATTGATCCGCGGGGCATTCTCAGGGCTCTCTACACAAATCTTCGTCACGGGGCCATCCGGCAGGGTGGATCTACTTTAACTCAGCAGCTTGCTAAAAATTATTTTTTAACCCCGGAAAGAACAATATTCCGAAAACTCAATGAGGCTATCCTTTCCGTCATCATTGAAGCCATATATGAAAAAAATGAAATTCTTGAAATATATTTAAACGAAATTTACCTGGGACAAAAAGGATCAGTCTCCATCAATGGTGTTGGCGAAGCCTCCTCTTTCTACTTCGATAAACCGGTCAGTAAACTTTCATTGCCTGAAGCAGCCACCATTGCAGGACTGATCAAGGGGCCGAATCATTATTCCCCTTATGTTGATAAATCCCGCTGCAGGGAAAGAAGAAATATGGTGCTGCACGCAATGCACCGGAAGGGTTGGATCGCAGGCGATAAGCTTAAGGTGGCTTTGTCGGCAAAAGTTGAAGTTGCAGGCTTTAAGCTTCAGGGAAAAAAAGCACCCTATTTTATAGATTATCTTTCCCGGCAAATAGAAACACTTTATCCTGCCGAAGTTTTAAACAGCCTGGGTCTTTCCATTTACACCACACTCGACACGCAGGTTCAGGCAGCGGCGGAATTTGCCCTGAAAAAAGGCCTTGCCCACCTGGAAAAATCAAATTTGGCATTACGGCGAAAAAAAGTCGAAGAAAAACTTCAAGGTGCTGTCATAGTGATGCAACCCAAAACAGGCTACATACTGGCCATGGTCGGGGGCCGCAATTACACAGCAAGCCAGTTTAATCGTATTACCCAAAGCCGGCGACAACCTGGAAGTGCATTCAAGCCTCTTGTTTATTTAACAGGCCTTGAGGAATTCAATCCTGCTTCAAGACTTTCCAACGAACCCAAAACCTATATGATCAATAATAAGGAATGGGAACCTCAAAACTTTTCTCCGTCAGATGAATTCAATGTCAGCATGAGGATGGCCCTGGCAAAATCTTATAACCTTGCAACGGTTGATCTGGCCATGAAAACCGGCCTTGACAAGATCGTCAACACAACCATAAGGTTTCATTTCTCAACTCCTGTTAAACCATACCCTTCTCTTGCCCTGGGTGCGTTTGAGGTTATTCCCATTGAGCTTGCGCGCGCCTATTGCGCCTTTGCTGCAGACGGCATGCTGCCCTATCCATTGTCTTTGAAAGACGTAACTGATGAAAACGGAAAGTTGATGAAACAAAAGCACATGAATATTGAGCGTTTGACCAGTCCTGCAAAAGCCTTTATTATGAGTTCCATGCTCCGCAGCGTTGTAACCGAGGGGACTGCACGATCTTTAATCAGCAAGGGCATATCGTGGCCGGTTGCGGGTAAGACGGGAACAACGAATAATTTCAGGGACGCCTGGTTTGTTGGATATACTCCCGATATCCTGGCCCTGGTGTGGCTTGGATTTGATAATGGAGATTCTGTTTTTTCCACGGGATCTGCCGCAGCCCTGCCTATATGGGCAGATCTTATGAATTCTATCCCTCAGTATGTATCCGGAAACTGGTATAAAATGCCCCCCGGCGTAGTAAAAGAAACCGTCTGTTCTGAAAGCGGTCTGCTTGCTCATAAAGGCTGCCCGGAGCCGGTAGAAGAAATATTTCTTAAAGAAAATGTACCGACCGTTTTTTGTCCGATTCATAATAAACCGGGCTTGTTTAGAAGATTATTTGATGGACTTGTAAAAAGCAAGACCGGTGGTTAAGCAAAAAGTTCCATATATGAGAAAAGATGATTATGACACCAAAAATTAAATGGCTGAATATCCTTTTGGCAATAGCGCTGTACCTTCCGGCAGTCGGGTGTATGAAACCCGCCTTACTCCCTGAGCCGCCTCCACCTCCCGAGTCACCCGCTACACCACGAGCACTTGCATCTTTGCAATTAACCGAGCAAGGCAAAAGCCTTTTGAACAAAGGTAACCCTGACGCTGCCATCCGCGTTCTCGAACGAGCCGTCAACCTTAACCCCGGCAGCGGTGAAAATTATTATTATCTCTCAGAAGGCTGGCTGCAAAAAAGTGAGGCAAAACAGGCAAAAGAGTTTAATCACCTGGCGGAAATTTATTTAAATGACTACCCGGATTGGACGGTTCGCATAGCCAGGCAAAAAGACCGAATCCAGGAGTTGGAAAAATAAAGGAAGAGGCTTAAATATTGGCCCTAAAGATATTCATAGCAACTTTATGCCGGGTTATCCTTAATACTTCCCGGCGTTTTGCCTACCCTTTTGCTCCTGTCCTCAGCAGGGAGCTTGGTGTTGAGCTGACTTCAATTACTTCACTGATCGCTGTAAACCAGGCTACGGCTCTCTTTGGCTTGTTCTTCGGGCCTGTTGCTGATCGTCTCGGATACCGGCTGATGATGCTGACAGCATTGGCAATGCTTGCCCTTGGCATGTTTGCCGGAGGTTTTTTCCCTTTTTACGGCGTAATCCTTGTAGCTCTGTTTCTGGCCGGCATGGGAAAAACCATTTTTGACCCGACTGTTCAGGCTTATGTCAGTGAAAATGTGCCCTTTAAAAGGCGTGGACTTGCTATCGGCCTGATTGAATATAGCTGGTCTGCAAGCACCCTTATGGGAATCCCTCTGGTTGCTCTTTTAATCGACCGATTAGGCTGGCGTGCACCTTTCATTGTCTTGGGCGGATTAAGCCTGCTTGGAATGATTATGCTATCAGTTGTGATCCCACGTGACGATAAAAAAGATGGCTCACATCAGGCTTCTATTAATTTTTGGAGTGCATGGCGACAACTGATCAGAGAACGGCCTGCCCTTGGTGCCATTGGATTTGCTTTTTTTATAAGTGCTGCAAACGATAATCTTTTTGTTGTGTATGGGGCATGGCTTGAAAAATCTTTCGATCTTAGCATTATTGCCATTGGGATGAGCACCAGCCTTATAGGATTGGCCGAATTATCTGGCGAAACCCTGACAGCCGCTTTTGCCGACCGTTTCGGGCTAAAGCGGACAGTAAATACTGCCCTGACCCTGTGTTTAATAAGCTATGGAATATTGCCTTTTTTAGGATTAACTCTGCCTATGGCGCTCACCGGCCTGTTTTTCATCTTTTTAACTTTTGAATTTGCAATTGTTACAAGCATGTCTCTTTTCACGGAACTTCTGCCTGAATACCGTGCAACAATGATGTCAGGATTTTTTGCAGCAGCAGGAATGGGAAGGATTGCAGGTGCGCTGATGGGTGGGTATGTGTGGCTGGGAGGCGGTATACTTGCGACAGGCCTTGTGTCCTCCTCTGTAAGCGCAGCCTCTTTCTGTATCATTCACACTCGTTGCGGGTTCCGTGTTACGGGTTTCGGGGTGCTCACCGAATTATCTATTTTTTAACTCGTAACCCGCAACTCGTAACATCATTTTTCAACGTAAAAATAGCATGCTGTTTGAAATCGACAATAAATTTTCGATTTAACTTATCTAAGCGCCTAATCCTCCTTTAAAATCTCTGCGATTTTCTGAGAAAATTCATTCATGTAAAAAGGCTTCTGGATAAAACCGGCGCATCCCTTTGCCATTATCTCTGAAGCCTGACTGTTTAAACTGTATCCGCTTGAAAGTAGAACCCTGACATTGCTATCGATTTCCTTTAGCTTTTCAAAAGTTTCACCGCCTCCCATGACAGGCATAATCATATCTAAAACGACAAGATCAATGTTATCCCGGTTTTCTTTATATATCTCTATTGCTTCCTTTCCGCTACCCGCTGTTAAGGCATCATAGCCCAACCTGTTGATCATCTGTTGTCCTACGCCTATTATCATTTTTTCATCATCTACAAGAAGAATCGTCCCTTGGCCCTCTACCAGCCTATCATACGCCTTTTTTTCTTTAACAGCAGTTTTTCCTGATGCAGGCAGGTAAACAGTAAAGGTGGTACCTTCGCCCGACTCACTGTAGACATTTATAAATCCCTCGTGATTTTTGATGATTCCGTAAACAGAAGCCAGACCCAGCCCTGTGCCCCTGCCCATTTCCTTAGTTGTAAAGAACGGTTCAAAGATTCTCTGACGTGTCGTCTCATCCATACCCACGCCGGTGTCGGCAATCGAAATTTTCACATATTTTCCAGGTTTTACTTCAAAATGTGCGTCATATTTTTCATCAATTATAATGTTTTCCGTTTTAATGGCAAGATCTCCGCCGCCGGGCATAGCCTGCCATGCGTTCACATAAAGATTCAGCAGCACCTGTTCGATCTGTCCATAGTCAACCTCTACAGCCCACAGGTTCTTTTCGTAATTTTCGTAAATCGTAATTTCTTTTCTTGTCCTCTGGAACATGCGTGTCTGATTTTTAACAAGTTCGTTTAAATCCGTTGTCCTTGTCTCGTATTTTCCACCCCTGGCAAAACCAAGAAGCTGCTTTGTAAGATTTACCGAGCTTTTAACATGATTCTTTATTTCATTTAGGTGTTCAAACATAGTATGTGATGAATCAATATCCATGAGCATCAGTGAAGTATGTCCCTGGATTCCCATAAGCAGGTTGTTAAAATCATGGGCAATGCCTCCGGCCAGCGTACCGATGGCCTCCATTTTCTGTGTCTGGAGAAGTTGTGAGGCGAGTCGCGCCTTTTCTTCCTCGGCTTTCTTGCGGTCGGTTATGTCGCGCCAGACTGAGAGAATAGCCTGTCGGCCATGAAAGGTAATGGCTTCACCCGTGGCTTCGCAGCATATGCTCTCTCCGTCAAGCCGGGTAAACATAATTTCCGCTATCGCCAGTTTGCCCCCATTATGGACAATCTGAATCCTTTTTTTCCCTATATCATGATAATCAGGATGAACAACCTTCCTATATAATCTTCCGATAAGTTCTTTTGGATCGGCTGCCCCAAGTAGCCTTGCTGCAGCCGGGTTGGCAAAGACAATCCTTTCATCAGCCCAGACCATAACTGCATCCGGCATCATATCCATCAGATCACGATAACGCTTTTCGCTTTCCCGCAGGGCATTTTCAGCTTGCTTGCGCTCGGAAATGTTTGTACTGACTGTCTGAAGCATTAGCTTGCCCCGGTGTTTGAAAGCCGTTCCGGAGGACTCAACCTCTATAATCCGGCCATCTAGAGTGATGAACCGGTGCTCCCTGAGAGGAGCACACCAGTTTCCAGGTAAAGCATTTTTCATGCGCTCTTTTGACCCTGCCCGGTCGTCAGGATGAACCAGATCGAGATAAGGCCGCCCGATCAACTCTTGAGGCCCAGCAAAACCTGCCTGTCATTAATGTCAACAGGCAGATTAGCATCAATTGTATTTGGCGAGTCAGTGGCAGACTCCATTATGTCGCTTATTTTTTTAAAATTATTCTCCTGAAAAAGCCTGGTAAAATAACTGCCGAGCAGTTTTTCTTCTTCGATGCCTGACATGGAAACTGCAACCGTGTTGACATAAATAATCTTTCCTTCCGGTGTCAGTTCAAAAATTCCTTCTGCCATATTTTCTATTATGATCTGAAGGTGTCTTCTGGTGGAAAGGAGTTCCTTCGTGATCTCCCTTTTATTAATATTTTCCATTCCAAACACTTTTTGGGCAAATCCGCTTAAATCTCCCTTTTCCCACCTGTCAAGCAGGGCAATAACATGGGCCGACATTTTATCAAAGGGTCCCTTGGCAATGCATGCATCAGCTCCAAACCCTGCAAAATCAAGTTCACCCTCCGCAGCTATGGATGAAAGGATTACAATGAAAACATCTTTCATCTGGGACATGCTGCGAACAATCTTGCAAAGCTTTTCCCCACTGATATTAGGCATGATCAGGTCGACAAAGATTACATCTGGATGGAATGTTCTTAAAACATCAAGAGCGGAAATACCGTCTTTTGCAGTCTTAACCTCAAAGCCCTCTCTCTCAAGCAAAGTGGCCATAAACTTTTGCATCATACGGTGATTATCCACCACCAGTATCTTATTTTTCATTGAAAAATTCCCTGCTTGCTTTGTCAGGAGTAACCGCGAAGAGCTACTTTTATTTTAATCACAAAGTCACTAAAAATACAATCTTGAAAAATTAAGCAACCAACCCCCCTCCCACAACTCTGTTCCTCCCTTCGCTTTTTGCCTGGTAAAGGTACTCGTCTGCATGTCTTACCAGTATGTCAAACGAAATTTCATCACCTGCATTATTAAAATCAAAACCTGCTACGCCAAAACTGGCAGTAATGTTGATCTTTTTTGCTCCAATGTTAAATTCTTTTTCAGAAATGACCCTGCGCAGTCTTTCCGCCAGATGTAACGCCCCATCCAAATCGGTCTCCGGAAGTGTAACTAAAAACTCTTCGCCTCCGTACCTCGCCAGCAGGTCAACTTTATCCCTGATGGAATCATTTATACGCTTTGAAAATTCTTTTAATACCAAATCGCCTGCCTGGTGACCGTATGTATCGTTTACTTTTTTAAAATGATCGATGTCACACATGACAATAGAAAGAGGCCGATTGTATCTTCCTGCTCTTTGAATCTCCTCGGGAAGCCGCGTATTCAAGCACCCACGGTTCGAACAACCGGTCAGAGGATCGGTTATAGATAAAATCCTGATCTCTTCATTCGCCTGTCTCAGAGCTAATTCCTGTTCAAGAAAACGTCTCCCCGTATTCAGGCGCGCAATCAATTCGGCACGGTTAAAAGGCTTTGTCAAATACTCATCTGCTCCTGCCTCCAGTCCGGAGATAAGATCGCCTTGAGAATCTTTTGCGGTGAGAAGGACAATAAAAACATACCCCGGATTTTCCTTTTGCCTGATGGCCCGGCACAACTCAAGTCCGTTCATCTCGGGCATCATCCAGTCCGTTAAAACAATCGGGAAAAAACTTTTTTTAAACAGATCAAATGCTTTTTGCCCGTTTTCCACGGATACCACTTCGTGTCCCTCCTTTATGAGGGTCTTTTTTAGAAGCATCCGTGTGACTGCATCATCTTCTGCTATCAGTATGGGAAAGTTTTCATTTTTCATTTTTCATTGATCTCTGGATTTATTATTTTTGATTTATGATTGATGATTGAAAAGCCACCGGCCTTTTGCAGATTCAATCATCAATTGCCAATCCTAAATCAATATGCGTAAGTTCGAAGTAGCTCTGCTACACTGAACATTTATTATATTTCTAATCAGCCATTCAATACCCATTTCTCAATTACTTCAAAGACAAGCTCCCTTCTTATCGGTTTTGTGATGTAGTCATCCATACCTGCTTCAAGGCACACCTCCCTGTCACCTTTCATTGCGTTGGCGGTCATAGCCACGATTGGAACATGAGTTCCGGGTTGCGAGTTATGGGTTGCGGGTTTTGCATCTTCTCCTCTGGGCTGTGAGCTATGAGCTATCAGCTCTTTTTCCCATTTTCTTATTTTGCCTGTTGCTTCCAGGCCGTCCATTTCCGGCATCTGGATGTCCATGAATATAAGGTCAAAATCATCGGGAGATCCTGTGTATTTTTCGAAGGCCATTTTGCCGTTATTCGCCACTTCTACCTGGTAACCGGCCTTTTTAAGCATCAGCGTTGCAAGCTTTTGATTTACAGGGTTGTCTTCGGCCAGCAGAACGCGCACTGATTGTTTTGCCTCTTGTTTAATGGAATGCCGGGTAGCAATTTTATTTTGTACCGGTTTTTTTTCAGATGTTAGCTCATTTCCCAGTAGCCTCTGAATCATCTTTATAAGCTTTTCCCTGCGAACCGGCTTGGATAGAAAGCCGTCAAATCCTACATCTTCACATTTTTTTGCGTCTCGCTCCATTAAAGAAGAAAGGGCAAGAAGGAAAGTGTGGGTTGCAAGTTGCGGGCTGGATGTTGCGGGCTGGTCTTCATATTCTCGGATTTTGATTGCTACTTCATATCCACTCATCTCAGGCATCTGGATATCTGAAATGCAAAGGTCAAAGGGCTCTTTTGTTTCCATGGCTTCCTGCAGAACAGGTAAAACTTCTTTCCCGTGGGAAAGGGCGACCACATTCATTTCCGCCGATTTTAAAATATGTGTCAGAATTTCAAGGTTTCTCTGATTGTCATCAACAATGATAACCTTTTTGCCGGTAAGCGAAACAGGAGCTACTCTTTTCACTTCGACTTTTTCAGCCTTTTTCAGCCATGCAGTAAAGTGGAAAATACTTCCTGGCTTTTGGCCGGAGCGAAGCGTAGATCCCGCAGGAAGCGGAGTTGCAGCTTCTCCGTCCTTCAATCGACTATCGTCAATCGACAATGGACAATCCGAGGGGCTTTGTGCCCAGACATCACCCTCCATAAGTTTGGATATTTTCTTGCATATGGAAAGACCCAGACCTGTGCCTCCGTATTTTCTTGTTGTTGAACCGTCTGCCTGTTGAAAAGGCTCAAAGATAGTTGCCAGCTTTTCTTCTGGAACACCTATGCCGGTGTCGCGTATTCTTGCATGAATCAAAACCCTGTCTTCATCTTCCTCCTTAACCTCGATGGAAAGTTCAATTTCACCGGATTCAGTAAACTTGGGAGCATTACCCATCAGATTGGTTAGAACCTGCCTGTACCGCGTCGGATCACCTTTCACCATTGCGGGAACGTTATCACCGATACGGCATAAAACCTCGATAGGTTTTGATTCAATCTTCGGGCGAATCAGTTCACATACGTCGTAGGCAAGAAGCTCGGGATCAAATTCAATCTCTTCAAAATCGAGCTGGCCTGCTTCGATTTTGGAAAAATCGAGAATATCGTTAATCAATGAGAGCAAAGATTCACCGCTTCTTTTAACTGTAGCCACATAATCGCTCTGTTCTTCATTAAGATCAGTATCAAGGAGCATATCTGAAAAGCCGATTACGGCATTCATGGGCGTTCGTATCTCATGGCTCATGTTGGCCAGAAACTCGCTTTTTGCCATACTGGCAGACTCTGCCATTAAAGCCATCTCATTGGCCTGCTCTATGGCGTACTCTAACTGGCGGTTGGTTTCAGAAATCTCTTCTTCGGCCTGCTTGCGCTCGGTAATATTGGAAGCAACCCCCCGATAGCCGATAAGCTCACCTTTTTCATCAAGCATCGGAATTGCGTTGGACAAAAAACAAACACTTTGACCGTCCTTTGTAAGGTTCCAGTTTTCCAGGTTACATATCGGACGCTTTTCTTTAACCGCCTCACTAAAGATAGCACCGAGTCTTTCTTCTTCATCAGGACGCGTGAAATCAAGAGCAGTTTTACCGATCACTTCTTTTGCACTGTAGCCCATAAGACCTTTTATATTTTCTGAACAGTAAGTATATACACCGTTCTCATCCATCTCCCAGATACAGTCAGACATGCTTTCTGCAATGTCTCTAAAACGTGTTTCCGACTCGCTTAAAGATTCCAGAGACTCTTTAAGACGTATTTCCGCTCTTTTGCGTTTGCTAAGATGCTCTTTAACCGTATCCGTCATTATATTAAAAGCGAAAACCAGGTTTTGTATTTCATTCCCTTTATGTATTTTGAAAACAGAACCTGAAAGTTCCTTCACTGTGGCCTGGGCTTTTATCTGCAACTCTCTTAACGGCTTAATCAGATAAAAGGCCAGCCAGCTTCCCAGAGACAAAGATATCAGGAGAATAAGCAAAACAGCGCTGAGCATCTTCATCCGGTTTTGTTTGAGCAATTGCTGTGTCAAGCTGGTATCCATTTCAACAATTGAACAGATTCTTTTATCAAGTATTTGGATGGGACTATAAAAGAGAGCTTTTAATTCAACTGCCTGGTCTTGACGAATCAGCTTTCTTTCACTGATACAGCTAGCCATGGCAGCAGGATCAATGCGGACCCCCTTTCCTTCAGAGTTCGAACTGGCTATCACATTATTTGTCGTACCTAAAAAAACATTGGTATTGATTACACGAGCAATTTTTTTGGCAAAAGAATCGTTAACCAAGGTCCCTACCATAATTGTGCCGATCACTTTACCGTACCATTCTATTGGCCCATAGGTTCTGATGCTCCAACCGAGACTGCCTTTTGAAATATACATACTGCTTTTGCCGGCCAGCGCATTATTTACCGGCTCGATATCCATTATATCTCCCTGCTTTTTAGAATAAGTTCGACAAATAACTCTCTTTTCTTTATCTGTTATCCAGAGCATACTTATCTTCAGGTCCTGGGCCAATGTATGCATTATTTCTTTCAGAGGCTCGCTATCTCCACTTAAGGCATAATAGTCGACAAATGCGCTTTTAAGAACAATGTGTTTTCTCAGGGCCCTTGACAAACCGGACAGTCTGTCTTTTTCCTCTTTTATTATAGCATTGATAACGTTTTTGGTGCTTTTGGCAAAATCTGCTTCATGTCTCTCTGCTGCCTTTTCTAAAGAAATGATGCTCACGTAATATGATAATGACGTCGCGCTCAAGGCCACCAGAAAAATCAACCCGATTAAATAATATGCCAGACTTCCTTTGAACTTCATATGATTTCCTTTGTTTTACTTGACGACTTAGCACTCTGTTTCATAATTTTGGTGGCATAATCTCTGTCAGAGTTTATCCTCCGTATGGATTGAAAATATTAATTCACTTACTTAACCTGAGTATTTGCACTACGGTTTCTATCAATTCAGATGCCTCTGAGCTCTTGACTACCACTGCATCAGTTCCAGCATCCACTGCCCGTTTATGAGTTTCTTCATCGCCGTCGGCTGTAAAAAGTATTAGCTTTGTCTTTCGGCCGTTCTTTGAAGCACGAACCTGCCTGCAAACTTCAATGCCAGACAGAACAGGAAGCATAAAATCTATCACTGCTGCTACCGGTTTCTCCCGGATGATGGCGTCAACGCCTTCGCGTCCATTGTTTGCGGTTATTGGATGAAATCCCGCCTTTTGAAACAGGCGGGTGTAAAGCCGTAAAATAACAGGGTTGTCATCCACAATAACAATCTTTTTCCGCCCTGACCGGCGAATCGAATGATCAGACTTTTTTTGCATTTCATCCAAAACAAGAAGCTTATCGCCGGATTCAAGCTTTATCGAAGGATCGGGGAATATTGAATCCTGGTTGTTCTTTCGAAGACCGATCACCTGGCGCTCTGTTTTTTCTGAAACAACTCCTATGGTCTCACCTGTAATACCGGAGTCTTCCTGCACACTGATCCATTTGGGAAGAACCTCTGTCGTCACGGGCTGCACCGCCATATTTTTCTTCTTCCCCGTAGCTGCAAGAATATCACCGGCAATCTGCCTGCCCGCCGTTGAAAAAGGCGATACAACACTGTCTGCCCCGGCCCGCATAATTTTTTTCCCTGATGATGGTTCTCCTGCCCTTGCAATAATGTGAAGGGTAGGATTCAGTTCACGAGCGCTCAAAACAATGAACAGGTTATCAGGATCGGAGTTTAAAAGAGCAAGCAAACCCCTTGCCGATTTTATTCCGGCTTCAAGAAGCAGACTTTCACGGGTGGCGTCCCCTTCAATATAAAGACTGCCTTTCCCATTAATGATCTGGCAATGTTCAGGATTTGCCTCAATGGTTACGAAATCGATACCTGCTTTTTCAAAATATTCTGATGCCGCCGCTCCCACTCTCCCATACCCGCAAATAATGTAATGTGATTTTAATGCCGATATTTTTTTTCTCATTTTTTTTAACCCCGATCTGCCGCTGAAAACCTTTTCTAAAAGAGATTCGGCTACGGCATGTCCTGCAAGGGCCAGGCTACCGAAACCAAGCAGGATATAAAATGTCGTAAATCCACGCCCTGCTCCAGAAAGCGGTTTCACCTCACCAAAGCCGACAGTGGTAAGAGTAATCACAGACATGTAGAGACCCTCGGAAAATGTATAATCTTCGATTACCATATAACCGAAGATGCCCACAGCAATGGCGCCTGCGATTAATAAAAAAGCCAATATGACCCGTCGGATAGAATACATAGCTTATTTTTTAGGTTTACCACCTATTACAATTATTTTATTAATTCCACAATGTTACAAATAAATAGCAACAAGTATGCCAATCTTAGCGTCTTCCCTTATCGAAAAGGCAGTAACACAGTATTTTCTATTTATTCAACAAGATATAAGATAATGATAGCGCGAAAACACTTCTGAAAATATGGAAAAGGGAAAAACGTGGATGCAAAGCCTGGCTTTATGTCAAAATCTTGACGCTATACCGGCAGAAATACGACGGATTTGAATGATTCTTTGTAAACATACACCGAAGTTGAAATTAGAAATTTGGCTTTCATGCTTTTGTGCTGTTGATGAACGCATTCCATTTTGGCTCGAGTTTCATCTCGCCCAAATTTCTGCTTTCCAATGTCAAGTTTCAAGCCTTGAACAGCTATTTAAATCAAAGCAGAAATCACCATGTCAGGTCGATAGCTTAGACAATTTCTTCTCTCCGAAATTCATGGGAAGAATAATAGCAAGAATGCTTAGCGTAAAAGCTATGGAAAACGACACTGTTATCCATACCCACTTCAATATACTCAGGGTCTGCCCGTTGATATCTGCCATTAAAATACTGTAAACAGGGCCTGCCTCAATAACAATAACAATTCCGATGTATCCGGCACACAGTATCATAAAGATAAGCCCGCCAAAACTTGTAACCGTCTGGGTCGGATTCTCTGCCTTGAAATCAGGGTATGCGGCACCAAGGCCTATCCCCATTGCCACAATCCCGGGTACAAGAAAAAAAACTGTAACAATTGAAAGAATCATCATAAAAATTGTTACATTAAGCAGAATGTTTGTGACAATGATAAGTATTTCAGCTAAAATAAGAAGAGGGAAGTAGTAAATAAAAAACTTTACCCATAAGAATTTCTTAATGGTGCCGGGAGATGATTTTACTATCCAGAATGCATTTCTCTCTGAGCTGACTGCAGGATAAGCAAAACGTCCTGTTATAGCCGTCAAGACAAAAAGTGCAAGACCCATATTAAGAAAAGAAAGAAGGTTTTGAAGGTATATTGTCTTAATCGGAGATTTTTCAATGGGAAGTACGTTAAAGTTGTAAATATAGATGACCACAAGTGCAGCAATAAGAAAAAGCTGTGACCATTGTGTCTGATCACGAAAGAAAGTTTTGATCTCCTTTACTGCCAATGCTCTGACCTGAGCTGGTAAAAATTTAAAGAAATTACTGCCAATCCAGCTTTGTTTAATCAGACGCACCTGTGCCGACTGGGTTTTTGAAAACCCCTTAAAGTAAATTGAGTCTGCCACGATTATTATTGCAAACACAAGTGTGCCTGTAAAACTCAGGGAAATACCCGCATGAAACATTCCGTCGGCCACCGAGCCGGAAAGAATTGCTTTAATACTGTCAAAAGCCCATGTGGTCGGAAGAAAGGGAGATGATGGCGTCTTTAATGCCGTTATATAAACAAGAATACTGTCAAATATTTCGGGATCAACCAGAAGCTCAGGTCTTAAAAAACGAATTGCGATATAAAGAGCAACGAAAAAAAACAGGCTTATAAAAATAAACACGCTTCTCATGCGACTTGCCGGAATAACAATAACCGCAGACATCACCAGGATAGAGCTTAACGCAGATGCAGTAATAGAAAGAGACATAAGGACGAGGAAAATATCAAGATAGAAAAAAAAACCCGACCTGTACACAATGCCGTATGATATGAAAACAGGCAGCGTATAAATGATAACCATCCACGAGCTGTCAATAGTACTGTCAATCCACCGTGCGGTAAAAATCTTATGGCTTGAAACAGGTAAAGAATGCACAAGTAGAAGATCCCTGGAAAGATACAGCTTTGAAAGTGATGTCAGAATACTACTGAAAATAAGAAGAACAAAAGAAATAATAAGCATCATGGAAAGAAGTTTAAGGGCAAGTATATCACCAATATCTTCGATGCCTTTAAAATAAGACAGGACACGCAGGGAGACAGCGAAAAGACCGGCCCAGAAAACAAGGCCGATTGTGCTGATCAGCAACAACTTCATCGCCCGCCCGCGACTTCTCTTTGAAAAGCCACTGTTTCTAATCGATGAAATCCTTGGTTTTAACAATGTTAAAATATCGTTCATTTTAAAAGATAGTCGCTTCGCTCCTGGTTCAGGGTTCAAGGTTCAGGGGTTCAAGGGTTGTTAACCGTGAACCTTTTTCTTGCTTGCCACGGTGTAGCCAAAGGCGAAGACGGGTGCCTTTTACTTTGTCAGGTTTAAAAAAACCTGTTCAAGATCAGCATCTGTTGTAACCTGTGCTTCCCGTTGCAGATCTTCAGTAGTTCCTGTGGCTATCAGGTGGCCCTTGTGAATTATACCGATACGGTCACATATATCCTCTGCGATCTTCAATGTATGGGTTGACATGAAAACGGTTATGCCCTGTTTTGCAAGGTTTCGAAAAAGATCCTTGACCATCATAATCGCAACAGGATCAAGCCCCACCATCGGCTCATCAACAATAATAACTTCAGGATCATGCAAAAGTGCCGCAGCCATTATAAGCCTCTGTTTCATCCCGTGGGAATAAGACTCGATAAGCTCGCCTGCCCAGTCAAGGAGTGAAAACATTTTAAGGTGTTGCCCGGCTTTTTTTGAAAAGATATCATTATCAACTCCGTATAGATCTGCAACGAATTTTAAAAATTCCATGCCGGTGAGTTTTTCATAAAGATATGGTCGATCCGGAATAAAACCGATTTTACTTTTTGCCTTTTCAGGTTGGTCTTTCATACTTATTCCTGCAATCATAATACTGCCGCTTGTGGGCTCAAGTATACCACCAATCATCTTTATTGTGGTTGTCTTGCCTGCACCGTTTGGACCTATAAAGCCGAAAATTTCACCTTTTTGTATTGAAAGATTCAAATTATTCACAGCAGGAAAATCAACATATTTTTTGGTTAATTCTTTAAGCTCTATCATTATTTAACCTCACAACGACATTTATCGCTATTCATAATACGTTTTCTAGTCTTGTCCGTTTGGTTATGAAGAAAGTGTTCCGTGTTACGAGTTGCAAGTTACGAGTTGTTAATCGGAAATAATCCTTTTTTATAACCCGCAACTCGAAACCCGTAACCCGGACCGATTATATGTGACACAAAAAGAAGTTGCTGCTAAAGAGGGCTTATAAGTTACATTGTCGTAATAACCTTTATCTTTATTTTGCCTATGATACTCATTAAATCAAGCTGTTTTAAAGAACCGGTTGTAAAACGAATACGGGTTACATCCGCCGGAATCTGGCCAAAAGCCGAATCGGCAGTTATCCATCTGCCAAGATACAAAAGGTTCCATGCATGGTAGTAAAATCTGCCATTTAAATAAGCAAGGCCCGTTTCAATCCGAGCCGGTATCCCGGATGCCCTTGCCAGCGCAGATAGAAGTACAGCATGTTCATTACAATCTCCAATACGATTTTCAAGAGTGGAAAGTGCGTCAGGCACTGATAAAACCGGCCTCTTTTCAATATTTTTGTAAACCCAGGCAACCAGCTTTTTTGCCTTCTTAAGCGGCACGATTTCGCCTTCGATTATCTTTTTCGTCTGATCTTTAATTTTCTGATGATCAGACTGGATAAATGGGCCGGGTTGCAAAAAAATCTTTTCAAGGGCATTGAGCTTATCGACATCAAGAGCAGGAGCAAGACCTGACAATGATTCTTTTTCGACTGTAAGGATGTTACCTATAAGAGTTTGTCTTTCTCCCTGCAAATTTACATCATTATATTTTATGCCGCCTATTTCAAGTTTTAGCGTTTGAAGCGTAGCTGCATCTTTGATAACCACGTTAGATGCAATAGAAGCAAGCCTGGTAAGATCTTCTCCTGTTTCCAAAGGAAGTCCGTAAAGCGCATCTTTGCTGGTTGTTTTTTCAAGACTGATTCCTAAAATTCCTTTTTCTCTAAGCACTTCGCCATCTTCTCCAATCCATGCAAGCTGGGTGGCTCCTTTAAAATTCATCAAAAGTTTGCTTGCTACTCTCATGCTTCCCATGCTTTTAATATTTTCTTTTCCGACCACGCTGACAATAACTGACTCCTGGCCCATAGTAGCTGGATCGAATATATCAAAGGTAAATTTTTCGCCTGTCTTAAGCCCGGATGCTCTCATAGCATCCAGGATTCCGGCAGCAATATAAGGCTTCTTTTTAACCTTAATATCAAAAGTCCTTAAAACCCCTGAACTTTGAGTTGCAATGTTAATCATATCACCTGAAACCGACCCTGTGGCTGAAAAGTTGAAACGCCCCGAACTGATAATGAAATTAAAAGAAGAAAGGGTGAAGTCATCGTTTAGCACGCCATGGGTTTTAAGGTTTATATCCTGAACCATTCCCATGGTATTTATACGCATGAAAATATTCTCCTGCAAAAGGTACCCTTTTTCATTTTTTGTAAAAGTTTTATGCGAAAACCCGATTTTTTTATCTTTTTGGAAAATATTCATCCATGTGTCTCTTTCAGGGAGCTCAGACAAAGAGGGAGTAGATAAAGTTTGTGAAGCGGAAAAGATTAAATCGTGTAAATCCAACCGTATAATAAAAAGAATTGAAAAAACGAGAGCAAAAGAAGCGCCTGTAATCCAGTAAAATTTCATTTTATTTAAAAACATGGTTTATATATGCTATGAAGCTGGGTGGCTGGAATGATAGAATGCTAAGGGCTTGCTCAAAAGAGCTTCTATGCATTCCGGCATTCCAGCCTTCCAGCTTTTGTGCCTTTCGATTCTCTGTGTTTTTATTTGACTCGCTTTAATGTTGTCTTATAATCTATAAATTGGTAAAAGTTAAGGAAAAAATAATCCATTAAAAGGAGAAAACGTTATGAAACGAATTTTTAAAATGTCCTGGTTTTTGCTGCTGTCTTTGGTCCTTTTTCTTATAAGTAACGCTGTGGCCCAGGAAACAGGTTCAATAAAGGTAGAATCCGCTGCTGTTTGTGAAAATATTGTTGATCGCGAAGCTGCGGATACAGGCACCAGTTTTTCTGTTACAGTGGGGAAACTCTTCTTTTTTACTAAAATTATCGGTGCTGAAAATCCGACAGAGATCACACATGTCTGGTACTTTGGTGATACCGAAAGAGCCCGTGTAGCTTTGCCGGTAAAAGCAACCGCATGGCGCACATACAGTTCAAAGGTTTTGCAGGCTCACGAGATCGGTGTATGGCATGTAGATGTGATTGGTCCGGCAGGAGAGGTGCTGAAAACGGTTCAGTTTGAAGTCGTACAGTAGGTCAAACTATTATCCTAATTGAGCGCAACCGCTCAATGTCAGTAGTCAGTCGTCCGTTGTCAGTTGCTTCAGGAATAAAGATATGGTTTCACATTTTTTTTCTTCCTTAGCCAAGATATAAAATCGATTGATTTCCCACAACCCATCACTGACAACAATCAAGGTTTAGCTCGATTAGTGCATTAGAGACCTTTGCAGATAAGCGCAGACTGCGAAAAGTGCCTTTTGCAAAGGTCTCATGTTTAAACCCATATAGAGTAGAAATTATCGCCTTGAATTTTTTCGAAACTCCGTCTTTAAATAAAACACGATTTACTGAACACCTTATCCTTGAGAATGCGCTGGATGGCAACGGTTTCAAGGAGTGGATCTTCCATCCCGGCATGTTATTCAATTCGCCGACCAAATGGTGGGGGGATCAGGGGAAGCGGGAAAAACCTCACGAGGGATTAGATTTTTGTCTATACCGGGATCGGCGGGACAAAATATGCCGTCTTGATGAAAAAACGAAGATCCCGGTAATTTATGACGGAATAGTTGTTGGAATCTTCAATGATTTCCTGGGCAAGTCGGTAATTATGGAACATGACCTCTCTGATAGCGATAACAACAGGCAGGTTTTGTACTATTTATGGCCACATAAACCCACACAAAGGTCTTCATGTTGGCAGGGTCGTAAAAGAAGGCGACATCATTGCATCGTTGGCTGACTTGCACAGCTCAAAAGTTGCCACCCTTTCCCATTTACACATCTCCCTCGGGTGGGCATCCAGATTTATCTCATATGACAAGCTTGACTGGGAGACAATAGGCACTCCAAATACCCTTATTTTGATGGACCCCCTGTATGTGATTGGCTATCATTATTACGTGTTAAACCGCATATCCTCCACGCCG
>NBLJ01000005.1 GCA_002084545.1 Desulfobacteraceae bacterium 4572_123
AAAGCCGGCATCGAGTTCCATGCTGGCAAATATTCCACGACTGGTAAGCGCCTATTTTACCATTCATCCCGATATGGAAGAGGTCGGACAGCAAGTGACATTTGGAACCTCCGGGCATCGGGGCAGCGCCTTGAAGGGGAGTTATAACGAAGACCATATTCTGGCCGTGACCCAGGCGGTATGCGATTACCGGGCTTCCGGCAAAATCAGCGGCCCCCCTTTTTCCGGGCATAGATACCCACGCCCTGTCCGAAGCCAGTTTTGCAACGGCCCTGGAAGTTCTGGGCCAATGAACTGCTGAGAAAGGGCAACCGGAATGTAAAAAAAATCTCATTTCAAAAAGCCCTGGGCCATGAAACGATCCATCGTCATGATTATATAATGCCCTATGTCGAGGATCTGCGGAACATTCTCGACATGGAGGTGATACGGAAATCCGGTTTGAAGATAGGTGTCGATCCCATGGGAGGGGCCACGCTGCCCTTCTGGGAGACGATCCGCGAACGCTACAATCTGAATATGGAGGTTGTCAATCCTGTCGTGGACCCCTGCTTTGGATTCATGACCGTGGACAAAGACGGTAAAATTCGCATGGACTGCTCTTCGCCCCCGGCCATGGCAGGGTTGACCGGGTGGCCCGGCACCTCGGGAAAAAACTGTGCGAAGTACCTGTGGGGTTTAAATGGTTTGTGGACGGCCTCATCGATGGATCTTTCGGTTTCGGGGGCGAGAAAAGTGCCGGTGCATCTTTTTTGAGAAAAGACGGCAGGGTCTGGACCACTGACAAGGACGGCATTATCATGGACCTGCTGGCAGCGGAGATTACAGCACGCACAGGCAGGGACCCGGCTTTGCACTATCAGGCACTGACAAAGATGTTCGGTAAACCGTGTTATGAAAGAATCGATGCACCTGCAACATTGGAGCAGAAAACAATCCTGAAAAACCTGGTGCCGGAAAAGATCCGCGCAACCACTCTGGCCGGAGAACCGATAACAGGCAGACATACCCGGGCTCCGGGCAATAATGCGCCCATCGGAGGTCTGAAGCTCGTAACGGAAAACGGGTGGTTTGCGGCCCGGCCTTCAGGCACGGAGGATATATACAAGATTTATACGGAAAGTTTCAAGGGGCCGGATCACCTGGCTCAAATTCAGACAGAGGCCCGCGACATTGTCAACAGCGCCTTTGACGCAGGCGGTGTTTGAATAAAATCAATAAAAATATAAAAGATCATTAGAGAGACCATATGAGTAATAAACCAAAGACAATACGACTGAGTGACTATCGCCCGTCCGATTACCTTATCGACACCACTACCCTTAATTTCAGCCTGGCGCCTTCAAAAACAACGGTAAGCTGCACCATGGTTATGCGTCCGAATCAGGATGTAAATGCCGATGCCGCAGCGCCCCTTGTACTGGACGGGGAGGATCTTGCCTTAAAATCCATCCGTCTGAATAATACCCTGCTCACGGATAAGGATTATCAAATATCAGACCGGACACTCACCATTTCCGGTATTACACCGGATGACAGGGGGCTGTTTGTCCTGGAGACCGAAGTTGAGATTGTACCTGAAGCCAATACATCCCTGTCCGGTCTGTACACGTCCAAAGGCATGTTCTGCACCCAGTGCGAGGCCCAGGGATTTCGACGCATCACCTACTTTCCGGACCGTCCTGATGTGATGAGCCGCTTTTTTGTGTATATGGAAGCGGACCAGGCAGCCTTTCCGGTGCTTTTGTCCAACGGCAACAAGGTGGGTGCCGGGACCCTGGAAAACAGTCGCCACTGGGCCCGATGGGAAGATCCGCACCCCAAGCCGTCCTATCTTTTTGCCCTGGTGGCAGGAGATCTTGCCTGCCGGGAAGACACATTTACCACCATGAGCAATAAAGCGGTAACCCTGCGGATTTTTGTGGAAAAATCTGATCTCGACAAGGTGGGGCATGCCATGATCTCCCTGAAACAGGCCTTTGCCTGGGATGAGAAAGTCTATGGCCGCGAGTATGACCTGGACCTTTTCAACATTGTCGCGGTGAGCCATTTCAATATGGGGGCCATGGAGAACAAGAGCCTGAACATCTTCAACACATCGGTGGTTCTGGCCAATCAGCTGACTGCCACGGATACGGCCCATGACCGTGTTCGGGATGTTATTGCCCATGAATATTTTCACAACTGGTCCGGCAACCGGGTCACCTGCAGGGACTGGCACCAGTTGAGCCTGAAAGAAGGCTTTACCGTTTACAGGGATGCGTCTTTCAGTGCCGATCACGGCAGCCCGGTGGTCAAAAGGATACAAGACGCCGATAACCTGCGGACCCACCAGTTCAAGGAGGATGCAGGGCCCACGGCTCATGCGGTGCTGCCTGCGGAAGTGCAGGCCTTTGATAATTTTTATACCCTTACCATTTACGAAAAAGGTGCGGAAATTATCGGCATGTACCGCACCCTTCTGGGGGATGAAGCCTTTTTCAAAGGTACCGGCCTCTACTTTGACCGTCATGACGGCCAGGCCGTAACCATCGAGGCATTTGCCAAAGCCATGGAAGATGCGGGCGGAAAAGATCTTTCCCGGTTTCGCCGCTGGTATCATCAGGCGGGGACTCCCCATGTGGCCCTGCGTGGCCGGTATGATAAAAAGGCTCGAACTTTTTCTCTCAATGTCCGGCAGACCTGCCGGCCCACCCCTGAAACCGGAACAAAACAGCCTTTTCTGATTCCCCTGCGCATGGGGCTTTTAGACGACAGGGGCCGGGACATCCCCCTTTCCCTGGGGCATCACAATGTGGTGGAGATCACCAAGGCCGAGGAGACCTTTGTCTTTGAACAGGTACCGTGTCAACCGGTGCCCTCTTTGTTCCGCCATTTCAGTGCTCCGGTCACATGGAACTATCCATATACAAGCGGGGACCTGCTCTTTTTAATGCAGTTTGACAAGGACGGGTTCAACCGCTGGGATGCCTGCCAGAAACTGGCCGAACCCATGCTGCTGGAGATGATCGACGGAAGGCGCACGGATCTGGACAATGCCTTGATCGAGGCCTTTCGCGGGCTGCTTACAGGCAATGAACAAGACAGTGCCCTGGTTGCCCGTATGCTGACCCTGCCCACGGAAGCCTATCTTACCCAGCGCGTTGATGTTATCGATCCGGATGCCATCCATGAAACGGTAAAAAGGGCGAAAAACTTTGTGGCCAAAAGGCTGGAAAATGAACTGCACAACGCATATACCGCCAACAGCACCGGCAAACCCTATGACCTGAGTATCGAAAGCAGGGCACGGCGAAGCCTGCGCAATGTATGTCTGGAATACCTTGGTGCGCTGGAAAAAAGGGAGTATATCACCCTGGCCCGGTCTCAGTATGATTCCGCGGACAACATGACGGAAAAACTGGCGGCTTTCAGGGTTCTGGCCCACAGCAGGCATGAAACCGCCCGTCAGGCGGCCATTGCCGATTTTTACGCCGCATTCAGGAAAAATCAGCTTGTGGTGGACATGTGGTTCGCCATCCAGGCCGGTTCCCCCCTGGCAGGGACCCTTGATGTGGTCAAAGGCCTGCTTTCACACGAAGCCTTTGATGAAAAAAGCCCCAACGACATCCGGGCCGTGGTGGCTGCATTTGCAGCCAATGCCCTGCATTTTCATAATCCTGACGGCCTTGGCTATGCCTTTGCGGCGGACTATATCATTAAACTGCACCAGGTAAACGCACAGATGGCGGCCCGCCTGGTAAGTCCTTTTGCCCAGTGGCAAAAATACGACACCCGCCGCCGGAAGCTTATGAAAAATCAACTTGAACGGATCATGGCAGTCAAGAACCTTTCCACCAACGTGCATGAACAGGTCTCCAGATGTCTGGGGGAAGGGGATAACTGAATATTGAATAGTGAGAATTGAAAATTTGTGGAATGGCTCCGCCCTGTCTATTGTTTATATCTTTTTTAAACGTTCCTCCCGCCTATTGATACTCCACTCAAGTTTTTTCAGGTCAGGCTCGGGAACACCGTACCGCTGAAACACGCAACGCCATCCGGACACAACCTGAGACACTTCATCAATAATTAGATCAGGTTTTTTAATATTCTGCTGTTTACCTATGTTTTGCAAAATATTTCTGTCGGGTGGTAAATAACTTAAATTAAAAGACAATGCATGCTCTCTTTTTTCATATATATCCGGCAGTACATCGTATACCGGAGATAAACAAAAGCCCGGATCTTTGTGAAGCATACAGAAATTTTGCAAATGATCGTCAGTATTTCCGATTGCAGCATTAAAAACCATTTGGCGAAACAGGGCGGGGATATCAGTCGAGGGTTGAAAACTATGCGATCTCACAATGTTAAATAAATCGTTGTAGTCTAAAAAATAATACCCTTCCGCCTGTAATAATGTTTGCAGGCTGATCATATGATACCGCCCGCCATGGCCTGAGATATCGAAACGCTTGACCATTAAGACTTTTTGGCTGCTTATATTCCGGATTTCAAACTCAGGGACCGTTAATCCGGAAAGTCTTGCCAGTTCAAGAGTGGCCCCCTCAATGGGTACCACATCGAGTTTATCATTGGATGCGGGGAACTTTACAATCCAGAAAGATCCTGTCTTTTTTCTGACAAGCGCTTTGGGCCGAGCGCCACCAGGAGAGCTTCCCGTACGAAACAATAATTGCAGGTCTTCCTTTGTCACTTGCAAGCCTGAATCGAATTGGAAAGCGGCATTCAGGAGTGCCTCTAAATCGACCATGTCCGCCGAAGAATTTTCATCAGGCATATTCTGTTTTGACGCAAAAGAGAGGGCGCCTAATCCGTTTGATCCCAATGCCTCAAGTAATTTTGGAACGGTCTGTTCTCTTCTTCCAAGTTTTGCTTTTTGAATAAGAAGTTTTCTTCCCCAGTCATCGGGAAGGGCATCTTCAAAAACAGCGTGGACACCTGTTGTCCGCGATGTTGCAAACTCTTTTGAGATTAAGGGAAGGCTTACAGGATCTAAAGGGAAAGCAAGTGGATTTTCAAGATACTCTGCTGCATATCGGAATGCACCCCGTATAATTCCACGGGGATCAGGTGCCGTGGTAACGATTTCTCCGCAAGGCAATGTTTTATTATTGGGCAAGGTAACGATAACATTCAGTTTAATCATGACTGCGCCTTGTCGTCCGCCGGCGTTTTTTTATCTTTTTCTGAACCTCATATCTTTCAAATAAAGACTCCGCGGGGCTGATTAATCCATCAATCTCTTCAAGTTTGCCAAGTATTGACAGCGCTTTTACCCACACGCCGATTGATATGGAAGGATTGCCCTGTTCCATTTTGTATAGAGTTGGGGTGGACACACCTATTCTACAGGCAAACTCCTTTTGCGGATCATTACGTTCAAGCCGTGTGTCTTTAAGCCGCCGTCCTAATTTTTTTAACGCATTTTTTTCAGTAACATTAAGCATAATTTGTTTTATTGCATAAATATGAACTTAAAACAAATATTTTTTAATATTATTTTTTCACTATTTAATTTTATCAAAACCCGGGCATCCTGTTATGAGGGCATGCTTGCGGCTTACCGGATACTGGCGGCAGATGGCTGGTTTGATATCATGGATTGCACAGAGCCGGCGATTCTCGGAAGGTATTTTTTTTAAAAAAGGGCAGGATCTGTGGATCATATTGCCTGAAATCGCGGCATATCGCATCAAGGGCCTGTTCCGGGGTTAAGAAAATACTATGTTTTTCCACCACGAAAACCTCCATCAGCCACGATCGATTATAAATAGCTCAAGGATAGACCGGAACGGAAAAGATTATTTACCGGAGGCACTCCGGTGGAATTTGCGGAATCATTCTATCCGCCGGCAATCATCGGCAGAAGAAAAATTTTGGCATGATCCGGCACCAGGGTGCTTTCAAAATGGGGCCGGGAGATTGTGCGGTCATTTAGACGCACCACCGCACAATGTCCCCTGCCGTCTATTTTATTGATAAGCTCGGCCACGGTCATACCTTCCCGCCATGGATAATCCCGGCCATCAACAATAATCACTGCTTTACGCCGTTGGCTTCAAGTACCTCCAGAACTTCCGGAAAGTCAATCCCAAGGCGCCTGGCGGTAGCCACCGTGGGAATACCGTCAGGAGTCCAGCCGCGGCGCTCATAGACTGCCGTTTGCAGTTTTTCGTACTGCTCTTCCCGAATTTTTCTCAAAACGGCCACCTTTTCGGCGGTACTTTTCCCATCGATGTTCACCCCGTGTTTTTCAACCAGCAGACCGTCGTAGCGGTCCTTGCGGGATTCATATTCTTCATTGGTCACCGGCCCTGCGGCACGATAGGGGATAGTATCATGTTCCCGGCGGCCAAAGCCCATTTTCAAGTTGAAGATCCGTTGAAAATTATAGACTCCTTCGCTCATGGTAATCAGGTCGTCGGGAGTCGCCTTCCGGCCGGTCACGGATGTAAAGTACTCGGCATACCACTCTACATGCTTCATGACCTTGGCCGGCTCCATGGTATCCTTGTTGTCCTCGGGTACGATATCGTTCCATGGCAGCTTACACAGCCCGCACAGCCCGAACCAGGTGCGAAACATGGGAAACCAGTGCAGGGCCTCGGCCTTCTGTTCGAATGTGGGCATGAAATTATGTACCATGTCCAGGAAGATCAGCCATGCCTCATCATGCTGGGGTCCCTTGAGAGCCAGTCCGTATCCTCCCTGTTGAGCCAGGGATTCCTTGGTCATGTATTCGGAAAATTCAAGGCCCTTGGATTCCATGCCGATGTCCTGCATGATGGCCGCATCCGCCCCGTATTTTTCGGCAAATATTTTTTTCATCCGGCGGATACCCTGGCCCACGATTTTGCCGAAACCCTCGCCCCGGCCCATCTGGTGTACAAGCTCCAGGGCCGCCGTGCGGTTGCCGAAGTTGAGCAGCAGTCCGCCCGTGTCGGCTTCGGTTATCAGCCCCATCTCAAAGCATTCCATCACAAAGGCAATACCGGTGCCAACCGAGATGGTGTCGATACCGTAGGCATCGCAGTAAAAATTGATTTCAAGAATCGTATAGGGGTCGAAAATTCCCATATTGGAACCGCACCCGGCAATGGTTTCATATTCCGGGCCGTCCACGAACACCTTTTTGCCCTTGTAAGGTCCGGTGAATGGCACAAAATCCTTGACTCCATGGGCACATGCCACCGTACATCCCAGCCAGCATCCGTCAAAGCCCGGGTCGAACAGGTGCTGATAGATATCTTTTCCTATCAGATTCGCTCTGGGATCGGAGCCGAACCGGTAGTTATTGGTGGGGAGCAGATCAAAATCATTCATGATAGGCACCAGGTGGGTGGTTCCGAGACGAGCCATTTCGTTCTGCTTGGGATCCAGTTCAACCATTTCCCGGGAATAGAGTCTGCTGACTGTCTTTAATGCATCTTTATCGGCCGGATTGTTGGTGGATATGGAAACCGTGTCCCAGCGGGCCACAACCGCCTTTATGCCCTTGTCGGCAAACACCGTACCGATACCGCCTCGGCCGGCCTGTTTGTACCGGACTATTTTTCGTTTGGAATCATACCAGGTAAAATTAAGGCAGCCGATCAGGGTATTTTGTGCCCCGGGGCCTGCGGAAACTACCGAAATATTGCGGGGTTTTCCCTTGTCAAAATACTCGGTCAGTACAGAGGAAAGAGCATATCCGTCCTCGGGCAAACCCTCTGATTCGAAAAACTGAATTTTCTGATCGATACCGTCGATGAGTACCACCATATCGGATGTGGTCTTTCCGGTCATCTCAAGGGCGTCAAACCCTGCAAACTTCAGGTAGGGGCCAAAATAACCGCCCACGTTGGAATCCATTACAGATCCGGTTGTCGGGGAAATAGCGGTGACAATGCTCTTGCCTGATCCCGGATATCCCGGAGTTCCGCCCATGGGTCCCGAGGCAATACAGATGGTGTTGTCCGGGTCATTCCATTTTGTGGTCCCTTTGACGGCATGCCACATCAGCCACAGATCAAATCCCTTGCCTCCGATAAAAGTCTGTTTCATTTTATCGTCCACCGGCTTTATGGTGACCGATGAATCGGCAATATTAAGTGCCAGTGTCTGGTTGGTATAGCCTTTTTCAACAGCAGGGCTTTCATATTTGATTGTTTTTATTTCTTTTAGTTGTACAGCCATTTTAGTGCGCCTCCAAATTTATTGGGTTTCTGTTTTCCTTTTTTTTATTTCCTCTTTTTCTCAAGTATAGTTGTGCGTCTATACTTTTCCAGGCACCGGTAATCCTGCAATATAGTGATTTTAACTGAAAAATATGATAATAAGATTATGCAATGGTCAAATCATTTATTTGAAATTAGTAATTTTGTCAATATTTTTCAAAGACTATGAGGAGGTAGCGGCATGACTTTGAAAAGAATTACCGAACATCCAATCCTTGCCATACCTGAAAAAAAGGAGGTCACCTTTACCTGGAACGGCAAAGTTCTGACCGGGTATGACGGAGAGATGATCTCTTCGGCTTTGACAGCTAACGGCATAGACATATTCGGCCATCATTACAAGGATGGCAGCCCCCAGGGAATTTTTTGCGCCAACGGCCAGTGTTCCCAATGCCTGGTGATTGCCGACGGATATCCGGTCAAATCCTGCATGACCCCTCTGCGGCGGAAAATGGCCGTGACCAGTGTCGAGGATCTGCCCGCATTGCCGGTCGAGGATGCCTGGGTTCCAACCGTTGATATTCCAATCCTTGACATCGATGTCCTGATTATCGGCGGGGGTCCGGCAGGACTTTCAGCGGCTGTGGAACTGGGCAGACTAAACGTTTCCACACTGCTGGTGGACGATAAGGACCGTCTCGGCGGCAAACTGGTTTTACAGACCCACAAATTTTTCGGTTCGGTGGAAGATTCCTTTGCCGGTACCCGCGGGTTTGAAATCGGCGAGATCCTGGAAAAAAAGGTAAGAACCATGACATCGGTGGAGGTCTGGCTCAACAGCACCGCCGTGGGTGTTTTTTCCGACCATATCGTAGGTGTGGTCAAAGAGGGTACCTACAAGCTGATCCGGCCTAAAAAATTGCTGACGGCCACAGGTGCAAGAGAAAAGATGCTCTCGTTTCCAGGCAACACCATCCCCGGTGTATATGGAGCCGGTGCTTTTCAAACCATGGTGAACCGTGATCTGGTCAAAGCCTCCAACCGGGTACTCATCGTCGGAGGCGGCAACGTCGGCTTGATCAGCGCCTATCACGCCATTCAGGCCGGCATCGAGGTGGCCGCGGTCATCGAAGGCCTGCCCCAGGTCGGCGGATACAAGGTCCATGCGGACAAACTCATGCGCCTGGGAGTGCCCATCTTTACCCGCCACACCGTGGTTGCAGCTCACGGCAAAAAGCACGTGGAGTCGGTCACTATTGCGGCCATGGGACCGGATTGGAACATTATTCGCGGCACTGAAAAAACCTACGAGGTGGATACGGTGCTGATTGCCGTGGGACTGACTGAAGTCAATGAATTCTATATCAAGGCTAAAGAATGGGGGATGGACGTGTTTTCCGCCGGTGACGCCCAGGAGATCGCTGAAGCATCGGCCGCCATGTTCACCGGTAAAATCGAAGGAGTCAAAATAGCTGGATCTCTGGGCCTGGATGTGGGTGAAATACCCGTTGAATGGAATGAAAAAGCCGCTATTTTAAAGTCGCGCCCAAAAACTCCGGCCAAACTGGAAAAGCCCGAGTATACGGAAAAGGTATTTCCAATATTCCACTGTTATCAGGAAGTGCCATGTAATCCCTGCACCTCGGTTTGTCCGGTCAAGGCCATCCATACGGAAGGTAATAAAATTACCGGCCTGCCCTTTCGCGACAAAGCCATTGAATGCACCGGCTGTCTGAACTGCGTGGCGGTGTGTCCGGGCCTGGCCATTACCATGGTTGATTTTCGCAAGGACAGTGAAAAACCGACGATAACGCTGCCCTATGAGATCTGGCGCGAAAAAGTCGAAGTCGGCCAGATGATTCCCGTAACCCGGGAAGACGGGGCTGTATTGGGCCATTTTCCGGTCATCAAGGTCAGGTCTATGAAAAAATACCCGGGGACCCTCCTGGTTCAGGTAAAAATGAATAAAAAATTCGCCGTTGAGGCGGCCGGTATCTGGGTGCAGGAACATCAGATCGATCCTTCGACCATCTATGAAAAGGAGCCGCTGCCTGACGAGGCCATCATATGCCGGTGCGAACGGGTTACAGCCGGAGAGATACGAAAGGCCATCCGCGACGGTGTGCGCGATTTGAATCGATTAAAAGCCATCACCAGAACCGGAATGGGGGCCTGCGGTTCCAAGACCTGCCATCCCATGGTCTGGAGAATTTTTCAGGAAGAAGGAGTTGACCTGAGCAAGGTGACCGACAGGATTGTCCGACCTCTTTTTGTGGAGGTTCCCATCGGTCATTTTGCCGGAATCAAAGGAGGTGATGACAATGCCTGACTATGATGCAATTATTATAGGCGCCGGGTCGATTGGTGTACCTACGGCCATGGCCCTTGCTGAAAAAGGAGTAAAAACACTGGTCCTGGACAAACACCCGTCCGCCGGTCAGGGAGAAAACAAGCATGCCATCGGGGGTATCAGGGCAACTCATTCCGATCCTGCCAAAGTACTTGTCTGTCTTCGGTCACTTGAAATTTTTTCCACCTGGCAGGATTCCTTCGGCCATGAAATTGAATGGCTCAAGGGTGGTTATGTATTTCCCGTATACCGCGAAGAGGAGGAAAAATTACTTAAATCCTTCCTTCCTTTCCAGCAAAAATTCGGTCTTAACATTGCTTTTAAAAATTCGGACGACATCGCCGCTGTTGTTCCCGGTATCAACCGGGAAGGGCTTATTGGCGGAACCATATCTCCTGATGACGGGACGGCATCGCCACTGCTGACAGGAAATGCCTTTTTCCAGCGGGCCAGTGCACTTGGCGTCAAGTTTCAATTCAGGACCGAGGTAAGCGACATCCTGCGTGTGAAAGGCGCGGTAACCGGTGTTAAAACGCCGGACGGCAGTTTTTCAGCTCCGGTAGTCATCGATGCCGCCGGCCCCTATTCAGCGATCCTGAATAAATCGATCGGAGTTGAAATTCCCGTGTTTCCCGAGTCCCACGAAGCCGCGGTCACCGAACCGGTCCGGATGTTCTGCCCGGCCATGGTTGTTGATATGCGTCCGGCCAAAGGCTCCCTCAACTACTACTATTATCAGAACAAACACGGCCAGTTGATTTTTTGTATCACTCCTGATCCGCCGATAAAGGGGACCAGCCACGATGAGACCTCGGTTTTTCTGCCGCAGGTCTGTTCAAGAATGGTCAATCTCATGCCCCGGCTTAAAAACATCCGGGTTCGCAGGGTCTGGCGGGGTTTATACCCCACGACTCCGGACGGCTCTCCGTTTGTCAGCTGGAACCGTGAGATCAAAGGATTGCTGCATGCCACCGGCATGTGCGGGCAGGGTTTCATGCTCGGACCGGGTGTGGGAGAAGTCGTAGCCCGTATGGTCACGGGTACGGAATCGGAAAATGACCGGATCATTCTGGAAAAATTCGACCTGTACAGGGACCTGAGTTCAGGAATGGAGGCGCTGAAATAAACAGAGTTGGGCGCCTGATAAGATTTAAATAGATATTATTTTTTAAAAAATTCTTGACAAATAAATCGAAAAAGATAAATTGAGATAACATGAATTCACATAATTAGATTAATTGATACCAAATGAATCGAAAATTATAAAAGCCATGAAAAATAAGAAAAATCATAAAGAAGGGTTGGACCAGGTTGATTGCAAAATGATTCATCTTCTGCAGAAGGACGGCCGGATGTCCAACACGGCCATGGCCCAGGTGCTGGGAATATCTGAATTTACGGTGAGAAAGCGCCTGAAACGGGTTTTAGACAGCGGTATTATTCGAATTGTAGCAGTAGGCAGTCCCCTGGATTTGGGGTTTGAGATCTCGGGAAATTTAAAGATCCGTATTGATCTTAAAAAAACAGAGCAGGTTGTCAACAGGCTGAGGGAAATAGACGAGGTGATCTGGATCGCGCTGACTACCGGCGGAACTGATATTGACGTGGATTTTGCCGTTCGTTCAATGAAAGAGTTGCAGGACCTGCTTTTCAACAAGATAAGTCATATTGATGGTGTGCTTTCCACGGAAACATCACTGATGGTGGAACTGGTAAAAGAAAAGACTGATATTGGAACAGCCTGGGACTAGGTGCCGCGCTTTATGAGCTGAAAATATAAACGGAGGTAAAATAATTGGGCTTGAAGCGATTTGTTCTAAGAAAAGTGGTGGCAGCCTGCTTAACCCTTGCAGTAATTATTTGCGCTAACTTCTTTATCTTCAGGATAGCGCCGGGTGATCCTGCGAGAATGATGTTCAGAGACCCCAGGGTGAGCGCTGAAAGCCTGGAATTGATGAAAAAAAAATTCGGACTGGATAAGCCCATAACCGGTCAGTTCATAGCCTATGTAAAAAACCTTGCCCATGGTGATCTTGGGATCTCATTTTCCCAGCAGCAGCCTGTAGTTGAGGTACTGGCCTCAAGATTACCCTATACCATACTGCTTGTGGTTACAGCCTTAACCTTTGCGATTATTGTGGGGGTAGCCCTTGGGGCCGTGGCCGGATGGCTGAGCGGCTCCAAATTTGATACGGCTATTCTTACAGCGTCGGTGACCATGTACTCCGTTCCCACCTTTGCACTTGGCATTATCCTGCTCATGGTATTTGCCTATATCTTTCCAATCTTTCCTTTAGGGGGAATTATGACGCCCGCCTCGGGGTATGAGGGCTTTGAGCTTGCAAGGGATATCGGGTGGCACATGTTTCTTCCGGCCATATCCATTGTCGTCTGGTACGTGGGGGAGTATGTAGTTTTGACCCGAAGTTCCATGATCGATGTCATGGAGCAGGAATATATCACAACTGCCCGTGCCAAAGGATTGAAAAAACATAGAATTTTAAAAGATCATGCGCTCAGGAATGCCTTGCTGCCCGTGATCACCATCACCGGGGTGAATCTGGCGTTTGCTGCTGCCGGGGTCATTGAAGCTGAAACGGTTTTTTCCTGGCCCGGCGTTGGGCGTCTGGCGTTTGATGCTGTATCACAAAGGGATTATCCGTTGCTCCAGGGTGTGTTCATGTTGTTCGCCTTTGCTATCGTTCTGGCTAATCTGGCAATCGATTTGATTTATGGATACATTGATCCCAGAATAACGGTGGGAGATAAATAAAGATGGTCCAGTATCTGATAAAAACCAATAAATTCAAAGAATTTTTCCAGCTCCTGTTCGGCCATCCCATGGGGTTTGCCGGACTTGCGATTATCATACTTTTTTTAGCAATGGCATTTTTCGCACCTTTTTTAGGCACACAGGATCCGGCTAAAACCGGTGCGGTTGAGAATCTGCTTATGCCTCCTTCCACGCAGTTCTGGTTCGGTACCGATGATCTTGCAAGAGACATCTGGAGTCAAATAATTTATGGTTCAAGAATTTCATTGACGATCGGCTTTGTGGCAGCCCTGATTACTGTTTTATCAGGCACCCTCGTGGGTCTTGTTTCAGGGTATTACGGGAAGATGATAGACGAAATATTAATGCGTATCGTGGATTTTTTCATGATGTTACCTGAGCTGCCGTTGATGATAGTCCTTGCGGCAGTCCTGGGGCCCAGCATGTGGAATATAATTATGGTGGTCAGTCTTGTCAGCTGGCCTACAACCGCCCGTGTTGTCAGATCTCAGGTGCTGTCATTAAGGGAAAGGCCCTTTGTTGAATCTTCCCGCTGTATCGGAGCATCAAACTTCCAGTTGATGTTTGCCGAAATACTTCCAAATGTGATTCCACTCATGTTTGCCCAGGCAGTACTTATGGTCACCGAGGCCATCTATGCTGAAGCGGTTTTAAGTTTTTTAGGGCTGGGCGACCCCACCAGCATCAGCTGGGGGATGATGCTGAACCATGTCTTTGTATCCGGTGTGATTGCGGAAAGTTACTGGTGGGTGGCTCCGCCCATTATCAGTATTGTTGCACTGATTGTAAGCTTCAGTCTTCTGGGTACTGCCGTCAGTGATATCCTGGAACCCGGATATAAGGAAAAGAGAGGATTCTGATGGGGATTGGAAAAAGGTTTATTCATGGCGTTGATAGAAGTTAAAAACCTGAAAGTCTATTTTATGACCCGGAGGGGGCCTGCAAAGGCAGTGGACAATGTCGGGTTTTCCATAAAACATAATGAAACCCTGGGGTTGATTGGCGAATCCGGCTGCGGCAAAACAACCACGGCCATGTCCATCATGAAGTTTGTCAAGCCTCCAGGGCAAATTACAGGCGGCAGCATACGTTACATGGGTGAAGATATTGTTCCCATGAAGGATGAACAAATAAGACAGCTTCGAGGAAAAGAAATTTCAATTGTCCGCCAGGAAGCCCAAAATGCTTTGAATCCTGTGTTAACAATAGGAAAACAGATCACGGAGATGATCCTTGAACACGAACCCGTAACCAGGGAGACAGCCTTTTCCCGTGCAAAAAAGCAGCTTGATATGGTGGGAATCAGCGACAGTCGAATCAAAAGTTTTCCCCATGAATTTTCAGGCGGAATGAAACAGCGGGTCATGGTGGCCATTGCCACGGCCTGTAATCCAAAATTTTTAATTCTGGATGAACCCACAACCGGACTGGATGTGATTGTGCAGCGCCAAATTCTGGTGATGCTCAGAAATTTGAAGAAAAAGCTAAGTCTTACAGCGATTTTTATTTCCCATGATCTTTCGGTGGTGGCGGAAATCTGTGACAGGGTGGCGGTCATGTATGCAGGCAAAATAATGGAAGAATCAGATACGGTGTCTTTGTATAGCGACCCCCTTCATCCATACAGCAAGGCATTGATCGGGGCTTATCCCTCTTTGAAAGGGGAGCTTAAACAGCTAAGAAGCATTCCTGGAGCCCCTCCCAGCTTGATTAATCCACCGCCGGGCTGCAGGTTCGCACCAAGATGTGAACTGGCTCGAAGTATTTGCACTAAAGAGGAACCTGAGGCCGTCATGATTGATGGCCGAAAAGTCGCATGTCACATGGTATAATAGGGTGGAAGCATGAATCAAAACACAGTATTGGCGGTAGAAAACCTAAAAAAATATTTTCCTTTGCGCAAGGGAATATTTTCAACCCTGTTTAAGGGGGAACAATCCTGTTTCCGTGCTGTGGATAATATCAGTTTTTCAGTGGGGGAAAAAGAAATTTTAGGATTTGTCGGAGAAAGCGGCTGTGGCAAATCTACCATGAGCAGGACCATTCTGCAACTTATAGAGCCCACGGGAGGAAAGGTTTTTTTTAAAGATACCCGCGTGGACACATTGAGTAAAAAACAGTTCAAACCCTTTAGAAAGAAAATGCAGATGATTTTTCAGGATCCCTTTGGGTCGCTGAATCCCCGCCGCACGGTTTCAGAAACCCTGAGACAGACCATCAGAATCCACCATCTTGCAAAGGACAGGGCAGCGGAAGACAAGTTGATAAAAAAGACACTTGAAGAGGTCGGTCTGAATCCGGTTGAGGAATACTGGAATAAATACCCGAAACTTCTCAGCGGCGGCCAGCTCCAGCGTGTGAGCATAGGCAGAGTATTCGTTTTGCAGCCGGAACTTGTCATTGCCGATGAATCAGTATCCATGCTGGACGTGTCCGTTAGAATAGGGATACTTGACCTGCTGTTGAATATGAAAAACAGGTATGCTATATCTTTTATTTACATCACCCATGATCTGGTTACGGCCCGCTATGTCTGTGACCGCATTGCCATCATGTATCTTGGCAATATTGTGGAAATCGGCCCCACCGAGGAGATCATCAATAACCCGAAGCACCCTTACACCAAGGCCCTGATCACGGCCGTTCCTGTTCCGGACCCCACGGCCGAGCGGCCTGAAGTGCCCATAAAGGGGTATGTGCCGATGACACCGGGGGATACCATTGACGGCTGCAGCTTTTCACTCCGATGTCCTCAATGTAAACAATTGTGCCGGTCAAAAAAACCTGAAATGATCCGCGTGGGAGATGGTCATTTCGTATCATGTTTTGATGTTGGCGGAACTACGTCCGTCAATTGATAATAGGGGGAGGTCTTTTTATTAACCTGAATCAAAAGGAGAAAAAAGTCATGAAAATTTCAAAACAGTCAATTTTTGTCATTGTTTCGTTAGCATTGGTGCTGGCCTTTTCGTTGGTTATCGGCTGTGCTTCAACCCAGGTAAGGGTTCCGACAGAAAAGGTCAATGCGTTCTGGGATAACATGGACTGGGGCGATATGAACAAGGCCGAACAGGAGCTTTGGAGCTCGGTAGGCTATACTGAAGCGGTCTGGAATGGAGATGAAAAAAATCCGCCTGAAGAAGACATGTACTGGAAACAGCTGGCACCCGAGAAACGTGAGGCGCTTGAAAAACTGGGATATACCGAATCATTCTGGAATGATGGTGATCCCGAGTAATTTTTTTACATAAGACCCAAATGAATTAAAATAAAAAACCCATCTCGAAAAAATTATATTTTTTTTAAGATGGGTTCTACCTTTTACAATCATTCAGGTACTACTTTTTGGGTTTTATTTTCATGTATGTCCACCAGTTAATCCAGTTTGAAACGCCACCCATGGCTTCAACATGGCCTTCGAATTTATCAGTTCGATAGGGCCCGATAAAATCCGGTCTCACCAGTACAGCGCAGGGCAAGTCTTCGGCCATTATTTCCTGCAGCTTAAAAGCAAACCCTTTTCGCTTTTCAAGGTCGGTTTCCTGGATATAGTCAAGTATCGTTTTATCCATTTCGGGACTGGCATAATCGGATTGATTCCATCCTATTCCGCCGCCCGCCTTGCTGCGCACAAACTCCCACATCCAGGAATTGTTGGGACCGGGCTCTTCAGATGATATAGCGATATCAAACTTATCCTCGGTAGGCTGATAGACAAACTCGTAATAGGTGTTCAGATCAAGAATTCTCTCGTGAATACCAATACCAATTTCCTTGACCTGCTCCTTGATCACCTTGACCATCTTGACTTCGTCAGACCACTCGGAGGGCACCATAAAATCCAATACAATATTCTGACCGTTTTCAGGATCGTTAAGAATACCGTCTCCATCGGTATCCACATAGCCTGCATCATTCAGCATTTTTTTAGCAAGTTCGGGATTATACTCATATTTGGGAAGATTCGGATTGTACTCAGGAAGCTCCGGGTAGATAAAGCTGTCCGCAGGCTGAGCATATCCCAGATAAACCATTTCGTAAATTCTATCACGGTCGATACCGTGCAGAAAGGCTTTTCTGAATATCTTGTCCCGGACGGCCGTCTTTTTATGGAGATTGAAAGTAATCCACTCCAGAGCAATACCCGGTGATATGGCCACATTAATATTTTTATCCTTTTTATAGGACTTCACAGCCACCGGGGTTGTTCCGGAGGCGCCGGTAAACTCGATTTCTCCTTTTTTCATGGCCAGCTTGATGGCGTCGTCGCTGCCATATCCTTTAAAAACAACTTCATCTACATGGGGCTTTTCTCCCCAGTATTTTTTATTTTTTACCATCCAGACATACTGTCCGGGTTTGAATTCTTTCAATTTAAAAGGGCCGGAGCCGATGGATTTTTTGTCTATAAATTTGCCAATCTTTCTCCCCGCTTTCTTCCAGATATGCTCGGGCAGTATCGGCATCCAATCCATCGGGGGGTACTTACCGGGCCACTTGTGAGCCATTTTAAATTCCACGGTATACTTATCAATGACTTTGATATCTTTTTTCGCGTTAATATCATTGGACGGGAAAGACCATAGCGGATCTTTTTTAAGATTCCACAGGGTAAAGGCGACATCTTTTGCTGTTAATGGTTTGCCGTCATGAAATTTGACACCTTTTTTTATATAAAAACGCCAGGTCTGGTAATCCTCGGTTTCCCAGCGGGTAGCCAGCCAGGGAATGGGGTCATAACTGGGGGGGGGGCCCATTACCCACAATTGATCATAAACCAAAGGCCAGTATACGGCGCCCATCTCATTATTAGCCCACATAGTGGTTGATATTCTATCCATGACTTCTTCCGATCCAAATCCGACATTAAGCCTTATCTTTTTTGATTTTGCCAGGGCGTTTCCGGATAAGGCCAATCCAACAATACATGTGCCGATCAGACACACAATGAGTCCGGCAAACCTGTTTTTTCTTTTAACCATTTTCATTCCTCCTTATTGCTGATCATGATTTACACTTTTTTCAGTTATTGCCTTACTGCTGTACGTTTCAAACCATGCCGCCGCTTTTTAAAAAATTAACTCTCATTATCTGCGGTGTTCTTTATTGCAGGCGGCTTTCAACGATTTCATCTACGGTGATTCCGAGCTTTGCAGCCTCTTTCAGGTAGTAATTTCTGGAATCGGCGCCAAGAACCTCGGGCGGGAAGACGCCTTTTTCCTCAATCCTGTCATTCACAAAGAGTTTTGTAAAGAGGAAGGCAGACTGGCCGGTAAGAAAAGATTCATGGGTAATGCCGTGCTTTTCAAATGCTTCGGTGAGTCCCGGGGCGTTTATGTAGTTGTTCAGGACAATCTGTTTCCCATTTTTTGTACCGGTGACACGAATCAGCATTGCACCCTCTTCAAGGGCCATACCTTCCGACAGGGCATCTTTGATCGTTTCCGGGTCTGCCGGTGCCGGTGGTGTAAGTTTGCACACAAGATCAAGGGGTACCACGGATGTTCCTTTTACATCAACAGGATCGGTGCCGAGCAGGCCCATCTTGAAAAAAGATTCGGCAAGTTCACAGGCAGGACCGCCGTATTTGAAAGTAGCCTTTTCAAGTCCTTTGAAAAACATTCCAAATGTTACCGGCTCTTCATGTTCGTGATCCACCATTCTTCTCGGGCCAAGGCCCCGAAAGTCTACCATTCGGGGGTCGTTAAAAGGCGGAACCAGTTTGTACTCACCGTTTTCGAAGTTGATCGGTTCTGCCGCCATGTCGCCGAATGCGGTTTCCGGGGACCACCAGAAGGGGATGAAACGGTTGGTCCAAACCCCGTCGTAAACCAATATGTCGATCTGCTTGCAGATATCTAACCTGTCCGCCGAGGTTCGCGCAATAACGTTTACAAGACCGGGTGCTGATCCTGTGTTGATCAGGGCGCTCAACCCGGCGTCTCTGAATTTATCGTTCAGTGCCAGCTGACGTTTAACCGCACCTATAAAATCGAGTCCCTCCACAGGACCTGAAGCCATATCCTGGTAGTGCATTTTGTTTTGAAGGGCCGACTCCATGAGGATGGGGTTGAAATCAGGCGGAAGACCGTTGACTATCAGATGGCAGCCTTTAGAGGCCTTCAGCACTGCCTCAAGATTATGAGCATCAACCTGTACGGCGCGTGCCTTTGATAGATTTTGTTCGAGCCTTTCAGCCGCCTTGATGTTGTAGTCGGCGCAGATAATTTCCTCTACACCGGCCTCTTTGTCAAGGCGCATGGCGATGGTGCCGCCCTGTGCTCCGGTTCCCATAACGATAATCTTTTTTTTCATTTTGTCCTCTCAATTTATGCAGCATTCTTTTATTTTGGTGTTCTGATTTTTATTAATCCTTGAATTGAGCAGTTACCTCGGCAAGCGTCTCATCCAGTTTTTCAATGATCGTATCGATGGTCTTATATGATATGATTCCAGGTGGTTCGATGCGGTTGACTCTGGCATTATTCAGTGTTCCGCCGGTCATGATTCCCCTTTTAAAAAGTCCTTTGGAGACAGCCCAGCCGATCTCGGGTGTCGGGTATTCAAGTCCTATCAGAAAGCCCTTGCCTCTCACATCCACAATAATCGAATGCTTTTTCCGCAGTTCGGCCAGTTTTCCCATGAAATAATTACCCTTTTCCCTGATCTGTCCGGGGATATCGTATTCCAGGGTAAATTTGATGGCGGCAATGGCGGCAGCACAGGCCAGAGGATTTCCTCCGAAAGTGGGAGAGCCCAGTATCCAGGGATTTTCTTTCAGCTCGTCGGTCCACAGATGCGGTCGTGCAATGATTCCGGTGATAGGCATTACACCGCCGCCGAATGCCTTGCCAAAGGTCATGATATCCGGTAGCACATCATAATCTTCACAGGCCCAGAGAGTTCCTGTGCGTCCCATACCGGTTTGTATTTCATCAAAAATCAGAAAGACGCCGTATTTGTCGCAGATCTCCCGCAGCTGCTTCAGATATCCTTCAGGGGGCAGAACGATTCCCGCTTCCCCCTGAATCGGTTCCACGATCATGCCTGCCACGGTTTCACCCACGGCGATCAGATTTTTTATGGCCGCTTCGGCTGCCTCGGCATTGCCGAATTCAACGTGCTGAACACCCTGGATGATGGGCAGGTAGGGTTTTCTGTATGTGCCCTTGCCTGTGGCGGAAACAGCTCCAAGAGATTTACCGTGAAATCCGTTTACAGTGGAGATGTAGTAGTGCTTGCCGGATGCCAGGCGGGCAAGTTTGAGCGCCATTTCCACGGCCTCGGCACCGCCGTTGCAGAAAAAGGCGTATTTGAGATCGCCGGGTGTACACATGGAGACGAGCTTTGCCAGATATCCCCTCAATGGGTCCACGAGTTCCTGACTGTGCAGGGCGTAGCGGTTTAGCTGCGCGGAAACCGCCTTGACTATTTCAGGGTTTCGATGACCTGCCGTGTAAACGCCGAACCCGCCGAGGCAGTCGATAAATTCGTTCCCATGGGTATCCTTGAAAGTTTCCTGGGAATCCTCCCACTCCACAAAAGCTGCGTCCGTGGAAACCGATTTTCGATACTCCAGCCAGCCCGGGTTTACGTGCTCGTTAAAATTATCGATGGAGTCGGTGATAATCCGATCTTTTTCATCCTCGGCAAGCTCTTCTTTAAGGATATAGTCCAGAATCCGGGACGACTCTTTTAATACATCATCTTTATACGCTGTCATTTTTTATCTCCTTTCAAACCAGTTTTTTTTCAATAATTTCATCAACTGTTACACCCAGTTCAGCAAGCTCCCGGAAGTAGTAGTGCCGGGACGCCGCATGGAGCTGCTCCGGAGCAAACAATCCCTTTTCGACAAACACATCATCCACCAGCGATTTTACAAAGACCGAGGCACACTGGCCCGTAAGATAGGCCTCATGGCTCAAACCGGCTTTTTCGAAGGATTCCACCAGCCCCGGTGCATTGACATAACAGTCAATCCGTACAGGTGAACCTTCTTTGTGCCCGTCAACTCTTACCAGAAATGCACCTTCTTCCAAAATCACCCCTTCATCAATGATCGCCTTGATTTCCTCGGAATATTTGGGGGCAGGGGGACATAATTTGAGAACCAGATCCATCGGTACGATACGGGTATCCCCGACCGTTACCGTTTCGGTCGAAAGTAAACCCATCTTATAAAGCACTTCGGCAAGCTCTACCCCCGATCCGCCATATTTAAAATCGACATTTTTGACACCCTTAAGCACCTTATCGGCCAACAGCCCCATGGTCACCGGTTCATCATGTTCATGATCAACCATGGGGACTTTACGCTCGATTCCCTTTAACTTCATCATCACGGGACGACTGAATGGTTTATCGGTTATATGAGATCCGTTTTCATAGCGAAAGGTTTTGGAGGCCATATCCCCGAATGCCACCTCCGGCGACCACCAGAAGGGTGTAAACCGCTTTGTCCACATCCCTTCATAAACATATATTCCAATTGCGGCACAGGTATCCATTTTGTCCACGGATTCTCTTGCAATGACATTGGCAAGCCCCGGACTCGAACCGCAACCGACAAGAGCAGTCAGCCCTTTTTCTTCAAATTTTTTATGCCACTTTGAAAAAATCAGTTTGTAACTTTCGACGAAACCGATGGACTCCATGGGGCCGGCCATATCCACATAGGAAGCACCAGCGGCCAGGGCGGCTTCCATGACTGTCAGGTTAAACTCCAGCGGCAGGCCATTGACAACCAGGTCACACCCATCAACGGCCCTGATCACGTTATTGATATCACGCGCATCGAGCTTAAGGGCTTTTGCTTTTTCCAGAGAATTGCTCAATTCTTGTACCGCTTTGCTGTCATAGTCCGCACAGATGATCTCTGATATCCCGGGATGTTCATTCATTCGTTTAGCAATCGTGCTGCCCTGAGCCCCAACACCGATAATAACAATTTTTTTCATTTTTACTCCCGATATTTTTTATTCATATTTGTTTGAAATTGCATCTAAAATGCGTTGCTCTCAATTTTCACATTCAACCACCGCTTTGATATAAAACCACCGGCCAGTAAAACTGAATAACAAACCAGATACAATCCAAATGAAAACCAGGCCGCATAGATACCCATTTCAAAATATCGTGTTAACAGCAGTGTAAGTCCCAGGGCAAATGTCACTATGGAAATCAATTCCGTAACAAGGGGATATTTTCCCCAGCCGTTGTGGGTGAAAATGATTTCAAAAGGAAACCCGATTATATTGAGAAAAAAGAAAACAATAAAAAATTTTAACCCCTCTGCTCCCAGGGTAACTGTTTCGGGCTCCTGATTAAATACCTTTACTATAGCTTCCGGAAACATCCAAATCAGTATTATCAGTGCAACACCGAAGAAGATCGCGATATATTCCGTTGCATAGGCATATCGTATGGCCTCTTTTTGCTGGTTGCGGCCCAGAGTATTCCCGATGAGAATAGATCCGCCCTCGGCAAAACCGCCCACCAGGGTCCGGCTGAGAGTAAACATCGTAAAAATAATGTGGGTAACCGCCAGATAGACGGTGCCAATGCCGGCAATGATGGATTCATACAAAAGAAATATGGAAAGAACCAGCCCCAGCTGTACGATCATCGGCCATGAAGCAAGGAATATGTCCTTTATCGAATTCCATCGCAGGCTTTGAAACCTGCAACAACGATAGACTTCGGTTTTTCTTGATAAAAAAATAAAAGCCGCCAGATAAGATGCTCCCAGCACCTGGGCCAGAACGGTCCCGATAGCGGCGCCCTCGATACCCATGGCGGGAAGCCCGAATTTGCCGAAAATCAAGGCATAATTAAAAAAAATATTAAGTACATTAAGGCCGACGGTGGCCACCATGATCACCCGGGTCAAATTAACCGCTGCCAGAAACCCGTACATGGAATAAAATATGCCGGCCAGCGGCATAGCCCATTTGATTATTCCGATATAGGAGACAGCCAGCCGGATCAGTTCCGAATCGTCCAGAAGCAATTTGAGAATTTCTTCCGCAAAAGCTGCTATGAACATCGCTACAATTCCGATTGAAAAGGAAACTACCATGGAGTTGTCAAGAATCTCACCGGTTTTTTGCCGGAGCGCCTGATAGTTGGAACCATCGGCACTGACAGCAGCTTCCTGCTGACCATAACGGCGGGCGGCAAGAGACTGTGTCCCGGGTGCAAACGGCCATACAATGACCCACATGATTTCAGCAAACAAAGTGGCGATTGCGATGGCTGCCAACTGTTCGGTCCCCAGACGTCCCACCATGGCGGAATCAGCAATGTACATAAAAAATTCGGAGACCATCCCGGCTAAAAGGGGTGCACCCAGGGTAATAACATTTATAAAATGCTTTTGAGTGAGCATAAAAATACGTTCACCACTTTCCAATAATTGAATATTTGTGGCATCCTGCCCGCCGGGAACCTCCCATCGAGAGATTTGAGGCCGAATCGTGTCCCAGGTCGACTGATTACCATAGTATCCAATGGATTGCCTGATCAATGCAAACGAAGATTTCAGCTTTTAGCCATTGGCTTTCAGTTCAAAATGATGAAAGATTCCTTTAGCTAACTGCTAATAGCTAACCGCTAATGGCTGCTCTTCAAAGATATTGGATAGCGTGTCACCAAAATAATGTCAAGAAATTATTGACAAATAAATCGAAAAATGTAAATTACATCGATACAAATTTATTTAATCGGGTTGAATGATTTAATAAACATCGAAAATTATAAAAACTGATAAAAAAAAGAAAGATCAAATGAAAAACTGGCCGGCTATCTCCGGCGTAATGGAATTTAATTCATATAAAGGGAATAAATCATGAAGAAATTGCTTTTGCTCGGCACGGGCGCACAGGGAAGTACCGTTGCCAAACGTATGAATGAAGAGCCTGATGTATCTGAAATAATTTGTGCGGATTATGATAAAACCGCCGTAAAGGAGATGGAGCGTACCCTGGAAAAAGCGACTGCACTGCAACTGGATGCCACCAGAGTGGATAATATCGTCAAGGCTGCACGGGGTGTTGATCTTATGATCAATGCGCTTCCCATCGCTTTAACCCCGAATGCACTGGCGGCAGCCCTTGAAGCAAGGGTCTGCTACCAGGACTTTGCCGCAGGGGAGTTTGAAGGTATTTCCTTTGACAGGGGAATCGAATTGCTGCTGACTAAGTGGAATGAAAAATTTAAGGCGGCGGGCCTGTCCGCCCTTATCAGTACAGGTTCCGCACCGGGTCTGGCCAATATCATTACACGGGAGGCCGTGGAAAAAATGGACACCTGCAATACCATCCAGATTCATCTATATGAAGGTGTCTGGGCCAAACGGTTTCTGCCCTTCTGGTGGTCCCCGGAAGTGGCTTACGGCGACATGAGCTGTCCGGCATATTGTTATGAAAATGGGGAAATGGTGGAGACCGAACCGTTCAGTCGTCCCATGCAGATGAATTTCAGGGGAATCGAAAGAGAAATTCGAACAGTGGAGCATGCCCATGACGAGCCGGTTACCATGGGTCTTCTGGCAGATAAATATTTAAAAGGTGCTAAAAATATCTACTTTAAATACGGTGGATTTGGTGTCGATTTTGCCGAGTCTCTCTACCGGATGGGGCTCCTTTCCAGCGAACCGGTAGAAGTCAGGGGCACATCAATCGTTCCAATGGATCTTGTCCTGACGCTGACCCCTCCGGCACCAAAATATCCCCATGAGATAAAACAAATTCTTAAGGAGGGGCTGGAGGCTGAAGAGGGAGCCTTCCTGATACGGATCGACGGTGAAAAGGATGGAAAAAAAATCAGCATCGACAACTATGTCGATGCTCCGGGAGTTGCAGATGCATTTGAAAGGTCGGGTCTTACCGCGGAAACATATCTTACCGGTCAGTGCGGCGCGCTTTTCACCAAAATGTTTGTGAATGACAAGATATACCAGAAAGGGCTTTTCCCGCCCGAGGTATTCGACGATAAACAGCGCAGCTACTACCTGAAAGAGGCTGCCAAACTGGACATCACCGTTGACCAGATTGTTGAAACCAGATTGTTTTGAGTCTAAATTTGCATATAGTGGTTTCAGAGCATACCCGGGGCGTAAGGTCCCCGGGAACTATTTTCATTTTATTATTTTTTCAGATCTTTGTCCGCTCTTCTCATGATGTCTTCCAGCTTGCCGGTCACATCATCCGGAAGGGGATTTTTCAGGGGGGATGCCAGAATCTCCTCAACGCGTTCCCGGGCACGGTCGTAGATATCCGGTCGGCCCAGTTCCGCCCACTCTTCAAATGTGTTCCGGTCGCACAATGACGGCATCATGAATTCATTACTGCGACACGCATTCAGAGTGCTGGCCTGCATCAGAAAATGACCGCTCGGTTTTACTTCTTTGATGTCCTCGAAATAATTTTTGGCTGCCGACATATCGATGCCGTCCCGAATCCGTTTACAGAAACAGGCAATCTCGTCGTCCACGACGATCTGTTCGAGGGTCATCATGTTGCTCGTTTCAATGGCACCGGGTCCCTGGATGAGATCGACGCCGCTCATGGCAAGGGGCAGTGTGGTGCCCATCTTCTCCATGATAGCCTGGGAACCATGCTCCTTGGCATCGGTCAGACAGCCGGCCTGTTCGTTGGGCAGTCCGTAAAACCTGGCCATCTCGCCTCTGGCGGCAGCCATCAGCACCATTTCCGGCGATCCTTCCAGAAAACTGCCCCTGCTGAAGTTCGTACTGCCGGGAGCATCTCCAAAGATAATCGGGCATCCGGGCCGGGCCATCTGAAACAAGACCAGGGACGATAGTGCCTCGGCATTTCCCTGGGCGATATTGGAGTAGAGGCTGGCAGGTCCAGTAGATCCGGCGCACGGCATGGGAAAAAGGCAGATAGGTTGTTCATATTCGATCAGATCCAGGTAGGCATCACACATCCCCCCCTCATGCGCCAGCGGCGCCAGCGTACAGTAAACCACCGAATAGATTTTTCGCTTCTTAACGGCATCGGCACTTCCGAGAATGGCTTCGAGGCCTTCGATTAGATAGGGCACCTCTTCCGGGCGGCTCAATTCATCCTGGATGTGCAGGGAGGAATAGATAAACGAGGTTAGATCGGTGCGGATGCCGGAGGATTGAGTTGGAAATTCGTGAACAGAGGTCCCCCATACAACGGAGGCCAATTTCATTTCATCGAAAACCCTCAAGAAATCCATGTGATCCTGAAAGTTGGCGTTTCGCCGCTCCCCGGTTTTAAAATCGCGGGTGAAGATACCCCCGTTGTCCAGCACATAACCGCTGTAAGATGAGGGCAAAGCGAAATCCTTCTCCGGAACTCTGGCGCCAAGCGTAAAAGATCCGGGCGCGGTCTTGAGAGCCTGATCCACCATCTCCGCCGGAATCTTCGCGATCCGATCCTCTTTATCGATCTTCGCACCGTTTTTTTTAAGAATTTTTAGGGCCCGGTCGCTGTGGAACAGTGCGCCGACCTCTTCCAGTATCCTCAAACTCTCTTCATGAATTTTCTGTTGTTCTTCCGGCGATAAAAACTGACTTTGGGTGATCATGAAATCTCCTTTGTTTCACTACTTAGTCTCCATTCAGGCAATATCGGAAAATACCTGTTTGCGAATGGTCACTTCCCATTCCCTGAGGCCTTTGAAAAATATTTCCCGTTCCTTTTTTTCCAGGACTTCACAGGGGAACACACCCGTGCGTTTGATCTGACCGCGCAGAATCATGAGAGATAATACGGACGCAGGTACGGATGTAATCCATGAAACGTCATTTGTTCCGGGAATGATGCTGCACGCCTTTTCAATATTCGGACTGTCCGTCCACATTTTATAATGAAGTGGTTTACCGTCCTTTTTGCCTTTAACGTCCACCGCGATAACGGCCTGGCTTTTAATCCTGTTTTCCTTTAAAAGTTCAATACATTTTTTGGGTGTCAGGGTTTTTGGAAGCTGCCTGCAGAAAACATCCTTCGGGCTGATCTTGCAGCCATTGATATCCATCGGAGTCTCGTCCATCAGTTTCAACCCCTCTATCAGAAACCGCCATGTGGCACTGTCCGGGTCTCCCATCTTGAAGTCCACATATTTTACCGGTTTACCGAGAAACTTTGGAAGGGTAAGCGGCTCTTCATGGTTATGATAGTAGACTTTAGCGGTAAGGTTCAATGGTTCGGGGAAATAGTATTCCTCCTCTCCGCTGAACAGAGGGGCATGTTTGTATTCCCCATTGTCCCAGTATACAGCTTCAGCGGAACAGTCTTCGAGATAAGTCTGAAATGACCACATGGCAACGGGTTCATCGCATTCCACCACACCATAGTCTTTGATTCCGATATAGTCGACTTCGTCCAGATCGTCAGCGGCCTCCCTGGCCAGGATATTCACCAGCCCTGCATCGCATCCGGCCAGAATATTGGCCGTCAGGCCGGCTTTTTTAAAATCATCGGCATATTCCAGTTGCTCAACCAGATATTCCTTGCCATCCTTTTCAGGAAAAAAATCATTGGATGCCATGTCCAGATAATGGACGCCTGCTTCCAGAGCAGCTTCAAGGATCGGGCGATTGAACGTCATCAGAGTTGCATTGATAACCATATCATAATTGCCTTTTTTCAGCAGGTTGACAATGTCGGCCTTTTCCGAGGCATTCACCGTTCCCGTCTTGATTTTTTTTGAATCGACATATTGTGCTACCTCGTTGGCCCTGTCGATGTCGATATCGGCAAGCATGATTTCCCCGATATCATTTGCCCTGGACAATACACCGCTTATAACGTTCCCCTGCGCACCCGCGCCAATAATAATAACTTTTTTCATAATGATTCCTTTTCTGTTAATTTTGTTTAATTACGCTATATTCAGTTCTTCATCGGCCTTTCTTATCAAATCTTCCAGCTTGCCGATGACATCATCCGGAAGGGGATTTTTACTGGGGGATGCCAGAATTTCTTCCACGCGTTCCCTGGCCCGATCGTAGATATCCGGCCGACCCAGTTCGACCCATCTGTCAAATGTATTCCGGTCACAGAGCGCCGGCATAAAAAATTCAGGACTGCGACAGGCTTCAAGTGTATTTTGCTGCTCTAGAAAATGCCCGCCGGGTTTTACTTCTTTGATGTCCTCAAAATAGTTTTTGGCTTCCGACATATCGATGCCGTCCCGGATCCTTTTGCAGGCTTCGGCGATTTCGTTATCCACAACAATTTGTTCAAAACAAAGCATTGCACTGGTGCTGAGTGATCCGGGACCCTGGACTAAATCCACTCCGCTCATCACCAGCGGCAGGGTGGTAATGAGTTTTTCCATAACCGCCTGTGGGCCGGGCGCGTGGGCGTCCGTAATGCAGCCGGCTTGGGTATTCGGCAGCCCATAAAATCTGGCCATTTCTCCCCTTGCTGCCGACATCAGAACCATTTCAGGGGATCCTTCAAGGAATCCACCCGTGGAAAAATTGGTGCTGCCAGAACCGTCACCAAAAATAATGGGTGTGCCGGGATGGGCCATCTGGAATAGCACAAGTGCTGAAAGCGCTTCAGCATTACCCATGGCGATATTGGAAAAAAGGCTGGCCGGGCCGGTTGAGCCTGCACATGGCATGGGCATCAGCAGTATCGGCACTTCAAATTCTATCAGGTCGAGTAGCGCGTCGCACATCTCACCTTCATGAACCAGAGGCGCAAGAGTGCAGTAGACAACTGAGTATATCTTCCTTTCCCGAACGGCATCTTCACTGCCCAGGATGATTTTCATCGCTTCTATCATATAGGGAACTTCCCGGGGATCCCCCAATTCATCCTGCACATGCATGGATGTGTGCATCAGTGCAAATACGTCCAGACGAATGCCGCTGGAGCCGGGATACGCATGCTCAATTTCAGGTACGGAATGGGGCCACACAAAAGATCCGAGGCTCATCTCTTCGAAGACCTTGAAGGCATCGGCATTGTCCTGCAGTGTACCGTTTCTTCTTTCACGGGTGTGGAAGTCAAGGGTAAATACGCCTCCCAAATCCAGGACGTAGCCGCTGTTTGAGGTGGGAAGAGCTACATCGAATTGAGGATTTCTGGCTGCCATGACAAAGGCTTTCGGGGCCGTTTTGAGTGACTGGTCCACCATCTCTGAAGGAATTTTTGCGATCTTGTCATCCATGTTAACTCTGGCGCCGTTGGCGGACAGAATTTTAAGCGCCTTGTCGCTTAAAAATTTAACGCCGATCTTTTCCAGGATTCTTATGCTCTCTTCATGGATTCTTAATCGTTCATTCTCGGATAGAAATTGGCCTGTGGAATGCATAGAGCCTCCCTGTTTATCTTGATCTGAATGATTTTTCTCTTGTGAATTTGTTCACCCTATGGATAAAATTAACGAATGTCAACATTAAATTTACTGATAACAAGAAAAATTTAAATTTTATTGACGAAATTAATTAGTTTATATATAAATACTGATAATTATTTTTCATCGTAGTCAACCATGAGGAGGAAATTGTATGAAGAAGGCAAGATCTCATGATTCAGTAGATATCACGCGGCGTCGTTTACTAAAAGGCCTTGTTACAGCACCCTTTTTTCTCAGTTCGGTCTCAACCTGGGCATCAGCTCCGACTGAACCGGACGTCGTTATCATTGGTGC
>NBLJ01000166.1:0-7301 GCA_002084545.1 Desulfobacteraceae bacterium 4572_123
ACCCGCCAGGTCCCGGCGGTTTCCGGTCAGGCGGGCCGCAAGGCGCTGCAGGTGGCCCTGAACATCATGGATCAGATCAACGTGGCCATAGCGCGCTATGGGAAATGACCCGCATGCACCAGTTTAGCCCAGGACCGGGGAAAATATCCGCGGCAGACCTTGACCTCCCGTTCAGGACAACAGGTTTTGCATGGGCGATTTTTTTGATAGCCGGCCGTATCCGGGATGGGCTGCCATGACGCCGGCAGCGCCTCAATCTTGCGTGGTTCTTGTCGCTGGTGAGACATCCGGTGACCAGCACGGTGCTCGGGTGGTAAGTGCCATGCAGCAAAAAGACCCCGGCCTGTTTTTCTGTGGAATCGGCGGCCCCGCCCTCCAGCAAGCTGGTGTGCGAATCGTGGCGGATGCCGCCAGCCTGTCAGTGGTCGGCATCACTGAAGTATTTGCCAAGCTGCCCGCTATTATCAATGGCCTGGCAGTCATGAAAAAGCTGTTAAAAAGCCTGAGGCCCGAACTGCTCATTCTCATTGACTTTCCGGATTTTAACCTTTGCGTGGCGGCCACGGCAAAAAAGCTGGGTATTCCGGTGCTGTATTATATCAGCCCCCAGGTGTGGGCCTGGCGTCGCGGTCGCGTCCGGCGCATCGCCCGGCTGGTGGATCACATGGCCGTCATTTTGCCCTTCGAGGAAAACTTTTACCGGCAACATGATGTGCCGGTAACCTTTGTCGGTCATCCCCTGCTTGACGACCCGTCCGCTTTGTCCCGTCAAAGTCTGAAAATTACTGACATCGATCGGCCGGTTATCGGCCTGCTGCCGGGATCGCGCAGCGGTGAGATTGCCAGGCATCTTCCGGTTATGTTGGAGACGGCCGCAGTTTTGAAAGCTGAATTGAAGCGGGCTGAATTTATAATTTCCCATGCGCCGTCGGTTTTGAAAAAACAAATTGACACCCTGATGGCGCAACATCCGGGGGCTGCCGGATTCGAAGTGATATCCGGGCCGGTGGAGACGGTTTTTGAACGCAGCGACGTCGTCGTAGCGGCCTCCGGGACCGTAACTCTCCAGGCAGCGCTGCACGGCACCCCCATGGTGATTATCTACCGGGTATCGCCGGTCAGTTTCTGGCTGGGCCGGGCGCTGGTGCGCGTACCTCATATCGGCCTGGTCAACCTGGTTGCCGGACGGCAAATCGTCGCCGAACTGGTGCAGCACGACGCCCGGGCCGATAAAATCGCCGCGGCCGTCGGAGGCCTGCTGCACGACAAAAATGAATTAAACATTCTCAAGCGGCAGTTGCTGGGCCTGCACGACTTGCTGGGAGGACCTGGAGCCGCTGCCCGTGTGGCCGATATTGCCCTGGGCCTGCTGGACCAACCTGCTGCCTGAAAACGTCAATTTATGAAAATGATACCCCTGCCAAAACTGAGCCCACGGCATAAGGAACTGTTGGGGTTCGTAAAAGACAGCTGGAAAAAACTCGCCACATCAGCGGCGTGTTCTGCCATTGTGGCGGCCATGACCGCCGCAACCGCTTATCTCGTCAAACCGGCGGTGGAAAACATATTCGAACAGAAGAACCCCCAGATGCTGCTGTTGATTCCAGCGGCCGTGCTGGCTGTTTTTTTCATAAAAGGCGTGGCCGCCTATGGCTCCGGCTATCTTTTAAGTTACATTGGCCAGGACATTGTCATGCGGTTGAGAAATCGTCTGTACAACCACATGCAGGATCTTCCGCTGGCTTTTTTTCAGCGGGAAAAAACCGGCGATCTCATATGACGTTAACATTATCAGTGCGATGTTCACCTCTGCCATCACCGGCTCCATCCAGCATTTTTTTACCATCATCGGGCTGGTGTCAGTGACCTTTTTCATGATTCCCAAGCTGGCCGTTTATGCCTTTGTGGTGATTCCGGTGGCCGGGATCCCCATTTTTCAATTCGGGCGCAAAATCCGGCGGGTGCGGCGTGGTACCCAGGAAGCCGTGGCAGATATAAACTCTTTTTTGCACGAGACCCTTACCGGCAATAAAATTGTAAAAGCTTTCGGCATGGAGGCCCATGAGAAAAAGCGTTTTGCCAAAAAATCCCGTAAAATTTTCAAACTGGAAATGAGCGAAACCAAAGTCAAGGTGTTGTCATCACCGTTGATGGAATTTCTGGGAGGCCTCGGTATTGCGTTTATTATCTGGTACGGAGGCCATCAGGTGATTCGCGGTACTTACACATTCGGAACATTTATGTCCTTTTTATTGGCGGTGGGTTTGATGTACGAGCCACTCAAGAAATTGAGCAAACTGAATAATGCCGTTCAACGCGGGATGGCTGCTGCTGATCGTATTTTTGACATCCTGGAGCGAAAATCAGACATCATTGAAGCCCGCGCCCCGGTTCCCATCCCGGCCGGCACGCATCGGATAAGCTTTGAAGACGTGTCGTTTCAATATGATCAGACCCCGGTACTGCAAAACATCAACCTGGAGGTTGCCGCCGGAGAAATTGTTGCCCTGGTGGGCATGAGCGGCGGCGGGAAAACTTCCCTGGTAAACCTCATCCCCCGATTTTACGACGCGACCCGGGGCCGGATTTTAATCGACGGCATCGATGTCCGTCAAGGCACTGTTGAAGGATGCTCCCATATTGATCCTTGACGAGGCCACCTCCTCGCTGGACTCCGAATCCGAAGGACTGGTACAAAAAGCACTGGAAAACTTGATGAAAGGGCGTACAACCTTTGTCATCGCCCACCGCCTGTCCACCATCGGGTATGCTCACAGAATCATTGTTATTGCCGATGGCCGGATCGTGGAAGAGGGAGATCATAACGAATTGATCGCCCGGCGCGGCGAGTATTACAAGCTTTACCTGATGCAGTTTGGCGACAATTTTTCCCGGAACGTTCCTCAGGCCGGAAACCGCTGATTTCCTCTGATATGAAAATCAACTCAACAATTAACCGCTATATACTCAAAGAGATGTTTATGCCTTTCAGCATCAATGTCTGCGTGTTTACCTTTTTGTTTTTGATGACCAAAATGGTCGATATCACCAACTGGATCGTCAATTACAATCTCGGTCTGACCGCGGTGCTGCGCCTTATTTTTTTCACCCTGCCCTGGCTGCTGGTGTTTATCATCCCCATGTCGGTTATGATGGCCGTGCTGCTGACCTTTTTGCGGCTGTCCGGCGACAACGAGATCGTTGCGCTCAAATCCTGCGGAATGAGCATTTAGTCGGGGTGCCGGCGGCAAAAACCGCCCTGGAAGAAATAGCCGTGCAGATAGCGGCCTCCCATGTTGACATCGGTCTGAAGGAAAGAACCTTCAACGATCGTTTCAAAAATGTTGTGCTGTATGTCAACAAAATCGATTTGAAAGAGCGCAAGCTGCTTGATATTTTTATTGAGGATAAACGCAAGCCGGACGTGGTCAGCACGGTGGTGGCCCCCGAGGGACGACTGCTGAGTGAACCGGGTAAATTCATTTTTCACCTGATGCTGTCAAACGGAACCATCCATCAGACGAACCTGAAAAAAAAATCGGCCACTGCCATCCGGTTCGGCACCTATAACCTGAGCCTTGACATGAGCAAGGACATGGCCCGTGACGGCCGCAGACACAAAAGCCGGGAGGAAATGAGTATCGGTGAACTGCGCGGCTTTATAGACAGTCATCGCGAGCGGGATAAGGCTTATTACGATGCCCAGATTATTTTGCACCGGCGCTTTTCCATTCCCGTTGCCTGCCTGGCGCTTGGCTTGCTGGCGTTTCCGCTGGGCATCCAGTCCAGAACCACCCGGCGTTCTTTTGGTTTGATCCTGTGCCTTTTTTTCTTTCTTCTTTACTACCTGTTGTTAACGGCCGGTTATGCTTTTGGAGAAAACGGCGCCTATCCACCGGTGATCGGGATGTGGTTGCCCAATATTTTAACGGTGTCTGTGGGGCTGTATTTTCTGCTCCAGGCGGCCCGGGAACGCACGCTGGTGATTGAGACGGTGGTGCAATTGCTGGTGCGCGCATTTTCCAGGCTTAAGCGTTTTCAGCGCAGGCGCAGACATGTCCATTCTCGCTAAATATTTGACTAGAGAAATTTTAAAGCATTTCGCTGTCGTACTGACGGCGGCGGTCGGTATTTATCTCAGTATCGATTTTTTTGAAAATATCGACAAATTCATGAATGCCGGCCTGAAGGCCTCAAGGATCATTGCGTTTCTGGAGCTTAAATTGCCTATGATCGTCTCCCAGATCATGCCGGTGGCCATTTTGTTGGCCGTGGTCATTACCTTCGGCCTGATGAGCAAGAACAACGAGATCATTGCCTTGAAAAGCAGCGGTATGAGGATTTACTACTTTCTAAAACCAATACTGATCATCGGGGCTGTGTCCAGCCTGCTGCTCTTTTTTTTATCAGAAGTACTTGTGCCGATTACCATCAGCCGGGCCAATCAGATCTGGCGCGTGGATGTCAAAAAACATACCGTTGCCTCCGTTAAGAAGAATATATGGGTTAAAGGGCACCGTTCCATATCCTATGTTTCCTATTTTAATCCACGCGATAAAACGATTTCAGGAGTGACGTTGAATTTTTTCGATGCGGATTTCAGATTACTTCGCAGGATGGATGCCGCCCGTGGAGTGTTTCGCCGCGGGCACTGGGTTTTTTTCGATGTCATGGAGCAGGTACTGAACACCAAAACCGGCTCCTATGATGTTCGGCTTTACAAGCAGCGGGTTGAAAAATTTGGCCTCAATCCCAATGAACTTTTGCAGGCGGCGAAAAAATCGGAGGAAATGAGTTTTCAGGAGCTATATGCTTACATCCGGGACGTTGAGTTCGAGGGTTACGATGCCACTCCTTACCGGGTGGACCTGCAGAGTAAATTCGCCCTGCCGCTGTCGTGTTTGATTGTTTGCATGCTGGCCACCGGCATCACCGTCAAGCAAAGAAGCCGGGAAGGACTGTCGGTGAGCATTGCCCATGCGATGGGGGTGATGTTTCTGTACTGGGTCACTTACAGTTTTTGCATGTCCCTTGGCTACGGCGGTATGCTGCCGCCCTTTATTGCCGCCTGGACGGCCAACTTTATTTTTACATGTGTTGCCCTGTTTTATCTTATCAATGCCGAATAATACACACAGGTTCAAAAACAGGATCAAGGCCGTTATGTTCGGTCACGGCCGACAGCCCCTGGCATCGTCGGCTCCGTTGCTGCAGATTGCTTCCGTAATTTATGGGGCGGTTCAAAAAGCAAGGTGCGCTGCATACCGGCACGGTGTGTTGGCATCCGCCGGGCTGCCCTGCAGGGTAATTTCGGTCGGCAACCTGACGGTGGGCGGTACTGGTAAAACCCCCTTGGTGATGTACCTTGCAGGGCTGCTGCGGCAAATGGGCCGGTCAGTGACCATAGTCAGCCGGGGATACAAGGGCGCTGCCGAACGGCAGGGGGCGGTCGTAAGTGATGGGCAGTCGCTGTTGCTGGACGCGGCGGCAGCCGGCGACGAACCTTACATGATTGCGCACCGTTTAAGGGATATCCCGGTGGTCGTGGGCAAAAAGCGCCTGGCGGCCGGGATGCTGGCCGTGGACAGGTTCGCTCCCGAAGTGATTGTGCTCGACGATGCCATGCAGCATCTGAGAATCAAGAGGGATATCGACCTTGTTTTGCTGGACTGCCGGCTTCCTTTCGGCAACGGCCACCTGCTGCCGCGGGGGATCTTGAGAGAGCCGGTTTCTTCGCTGGCCCGCGCAGACGCCTGCCTGCTGACGCGCTGCCCGGCAGGTGATGATCAGACAAGCACATCCACAGCGGCGCTGATCCGGCAACTTGCACCCGGGATGCCCGTATTCAGGTCATCTCACGTCCCCTACTGCTATCGGATTGAAAAGGCCCTCCGACGGCCGGCGGCAGAAATGCTTTTAACAACGACGGATATCGATGCCCTGAACCAGCGCAGGGTCTTTGGTTTTTCCGGCATTGCCCGCAACGATGATTTTCACACCACTGTCAAAGACCTTGGCTTTGATGCAGCCAGTTTTATGGAGTTTGACGATCATCATCGCTATTCAGCGGCCGATCTGGAAAGAATTGCCGCCGCCTCCTCCCGGGCAGGCGCTGAGCTGTTGATTACCACCGAAAAAGATCATGCCCGCCTGCAGACGGGGCAGCGTCGGCTGCCGCTGGATTTGATCGTGGTGGGGATTAAACCATGGCTGGCAGACGATGAAGCCGCTTTTATCGCCTTTATCAAAGACCGTCTTGGTGGAGAAAGTCTAGAGAAAGTCTAGAGGGTCGGGCCACAGTAACATATTGATAATTAAATAAAAGACATCTAAAAACACCAGCATTTCGGGCTTAATCGATCACTTTTCATGCAAAAACTGCCCGATTAAGGATGGTGGTGGTTGATCCCATAAAAATGTGTTTCCGGAATCCAAATCGTTTGCTTCGCTATATGGCGTCTGCCCTTCCCGAAGCTCAAAGGTATCATCCGCACAAATTATCTTCCTACCTGTTGCCCTAAATCTAAGAGTTTCTTTCATCTTCTCAACAAACGGTTTACTGCCGACAGCAATGCTTTGTGTCCACCTGTCTTCTTTATCACTATTGTCAGTCTGCATTGCACTGTCCACCCATTTGTAGTGAGTATCTTTTAAATCATTGTAGTTTTTAAAGCCCAGCAAGTCCATTAACCGATCAAAATCAATAATGCCTTTCCTTTTTCTGGGACCCTGGATTTCATTATATCCACAAAACTCCCATTGTGCGGGATGCTCTACCACGCCGGCGCGAACCATATTCATATCGATATACGTGATGCATTGTCTTAAATAGCGGTTACTTTCCACTGCCGTAGCATGATAACGATCCTGCCAGAATGCACCCTTCCTTTTTTTGCGGACATTGTATTCCTGGCCAACTCTGCCAGCTACCAACTTTATTGAATCCGGGATGACATTGCGGCCTCCATTGTCAAATGCCAGCAGGTGGACATGGTTTGATGTTACCATATAATTTAATACACTCAAACCGTTGTATCTTTTTTTTGCCTGGTATAGCCACTCAATCCATCTGCGCCGATCTCTTGGGAATTTTAAAAGAAATTCCCTGTCATGGCATCGGTGGGTTATATGCCAGACGTGGCCGGGGATATAATGTCTTTTTGCGCGAGCCATTTTGCGTCGATTCTCTTAATAGGGCAGTTTTAGGGGGAAAACCGGTCGATTAGGGCCGTTTCAGAGATGCTTTTAGGCAATTTTATACGCTATGTCAATTACTTAGCGTGGTCCGACCCCAGTCGACC
>NBLJ01000166.1:7314-10069 GCA_002084545.1 Desulfobacteraceae bacterium 4572_123
CGACCCCAGTCGACCAGTCGATTTTCTGTGGGTGAACATTCATTACCCGGCTACCCGATTCGGCCTATCGTTTCAATTTCAATATTTTTAACTTAGAACATTATGGGGTCAATACGCATCAAGACTTCCTGAAGTAGATCTGGAGGGCATTTGCTAATGAGAGATGAATTTCTGGCTTTATAGTCAAGAGAACGCAGTTGGTCCGCCATAATTACCCCTGTGACTCGGTTGCCTTTAGGTATTACTACATAAAATGGGTTCTTACGTTTAGTGTTGGTAATGGGACAAACGAAAGCAAATCCCATCTTTTTATTAAAAGCGGTGTGACTAACAACTAAGGCAGGCCTGCTTCCCTTTTGTTCATGTCCCGCTTGTGGGTTAAAATTAAGTCGGATAAAATCTCCTCGTTTTGGGATATGCTCTACCAAACTTCCTCTCCTTCGGGTTTGCCCCATGAGATTTCTTCGCCGGGCTCTTCCACTTGCGCTAGCAATTCGTCCAATTTATATTTCTTTTGATGAGATAACGGTCTCAAAATCAAGCTTCCATCCTCTACGGAACAACTTATTCGATCTTTGACCCCCAATCGGAGTGTTTCTATTATATGCTTTGGGAGTCGGATGCCAAGCGAATTACCCCATTTTCCAATTTGCAACTCAGTGCTACCTTGCATATCTTTTCCTCCTTGTAATTATGATATACATTGTATATCCAAAAAGAAAGGGTGTCAACCATTAAAAACTACTCTTTTATTAAGATTTTTAGGGCTGAACGGGCATCTCAATCGGCTTATCTCCATCATAGTGCTCGGTAGTATGGAAAACAAGAATAAATTCAGACCGGACCCACGGCTAAAGCTTCTGGAACAGGTACGACAGGTTATGCGATATCACCACTATGCATACCGCACTGAAAAAACCTACTGCGACTGGATTGTGCGGTATGTGAAATTTCATGGGGCAAAAAAGCATTCGAAAGATATGGGAAAAAATGAAGTGGAAGCGTTTCTGAGCCACCTGGCAACTCATGAAAATGTTTCGGCATCCACGCAAAGGCAAGCCCTGAATGCCATTATATTTTTATATCGAAACGTTCTGGATAATCCTATTAGAGGACCTCATTGAGCATGTCAAGGCCAAAAGGTACCGTCGGCCGCCTGTGGTCATGAGCCAGTCCGAGGTAAAAAGGGTGATGGCCCGGCCAAAAAAATCAGCATCGATCCCTGCAACTGTCAATCGCTGCGGCACCATGAGCTGGAATCCGGTCTTCGTTCGTGAAATAATCCGATACCACCCCCATAAAGCGATTGTATTTCAGGGCATAGTGGCGCAGCCCCCGGCGGACAAATTCTTTCGAGATGTCTTTGTCTTCTTGCTCGATGGTTTGCGCCCGCCGCTGCCAGTCGGCCTCATCAAGGGCGAGGATCTCTTCAACCTTGCGGCGATAGAAATCTGCCGTCTCAAAATCCGAGCGGGCGTTTACAAACCAGGGCATGATGCGGCCGACCTTTTTTAAAAGCAGGTCCTGTTCAGGCCCGAATCGCAGGCAGGAGGCATCGGTAAAGTTTTCCAGGCGACCCATCTTTTCAAAATCGATATAGTCGCCATCGCGGGCGATGTCATAGGCTTTGGTCCCGGGGAACGGAAAGAAAAACGACCAGCGGTAGCGGCCTGGCTGGGCGCGTGCCATCAGCTCGATGGTAGCCATCAGGTCGTCGTGGGTTTCACCGGGAAGGCCGATCATCAGAAACACCGAGGAGTGCAGTCCGAATTGGCGGGCGCAATTTGCATCGGCCAGCCAGCGGGCCCTGATTTTATCAAAAAACCCCACATGACCGTTGACCACGAACGGCAGCGGGCTGATTTTGCGATAGGATTCGCAGAACTGCCGGACGTACCGGCGATAAAAGGTGAACAGGTCGTCATCCAGGATAAACATGCGGATGTTGCGGTAATGCGCCAGGAGATATTTAATTTCCTTCATCATCTGCTCGACGGGAAAATGCCGGATGTAGTTGAGCCCTTTGAAGCTGCAGGCGAGATCTTTGCGGTAATGGGATACGAACTGGTGGTTCAGCGGATTCAGGCGCGGTTCCCCGTTTTGCATAAAACCCAGATTTGCTATACCCGTGATATCATGTCCGCGGCTTAGTTTATCTACAAACTCGGCCAGGGCGTCTTCGGCTTCTCCGCGCATGATGTAGTCAAACACGCCCGAGCGCAGCACTTGCTCAGTGGCGGCCATGACATGGATGCCGCCGCAAACCAGAGGTGCATCGGTTGCCTCGCGCGCCCAGACGGCCAGCTTTTTTGCGTAGGACCACTGGTTGGTGACTACCGAAAAGCCGATGATGTCCGGATTTTCCTGTCGGAGTCGGTCTGAAAAATTTTTTTCGGAAGGCAGCGGCGCAATATCTTCGCACAGCTGCCACAGGGCGACCTTGTGCCCGGCACGCCTGAGAATGGCCGACAGGTGGGCAATGCCGTAGCTGAATCCTAGCTGAGAGCCGGCGTTAGGGTAGATGAAAAGTATCTTCATGACGTATTCATACCTGATTTTTGCACGAAACGGAGGGTTTCATGTGCAAGATTCAGATCATAGCCTTTCTTGCGTTCATGATGCGGGTGATGATGTCCTCCACATCAATGCTACTCGGGTCGCTGAGGGTGTCGACATGCACAATTTTGCTGCTGCTGGGCCCGAAGGCGCTCCAGCGCCTCATAAAGCGCATGTTGTTGGAGCCTGCAAAAATGGT
>NBLJ01000167.1 GCA_002084545.1 Desulfobacteraceae bacterium 4572_123
GGCGAGGGGGCCGGTGTAATTGTGTTAAAGCGCATGAAGGATGCCCTGCGCGATAACGATCGTATTTACGGTGTGCTTAAAGGCATGGGTTCCAGTTCGGACGGCAAGGGTAAGGCCATTGCGGCGCCCAGTGAAAAGGGACAGTCCGTGGCCCTTAAGCGCTGTTTTGAAAATATCCGAACCAATATAACGTTCGGGGACATCGACTAATATAACGTTCGGGGACATCGACTATGTCGAAGCCCATGGTACAGCCACCCGGATCGGTGACAGGGTTGAGCTGGAAACCTTGAAAAATGTCTATGGAGACCATACGCCCATCGGTATCAGTTCCGTTAAGTCCCAGATAGGCCACCTGCTGGGGGGCGCCGGTATGGCGGGGATGATTAAGGCCCTGCTGGCGCTTAGCCATAAAACGCTGCCGCCCAATGGCGCGTTTGAGGAGATTGCAGCCCGGCTCAAGGACGATAACGGCAGCCTTTACATTATCAAGAGTGCGACCGACTGGAAAAGATCGGATAATAAACCCCGACGGGCCGGGGTCAGTTCCTACGGATTCGGCGGCATTAATTATCACTGTGTGGTGGAGGAATATACCCCTTTCTATCAGTCCCTGGCCAGAGAGATTTTCAAGGATCCGGACTATGATTTTAACGATGACAGGATCGTGATTGCCGGCCTTGGGGTCGTGCTGCCCGGGGCAAAAAACGTCAAGGAGTTCCGGAGCCGGCTCATGGATGGAAATTCAGTGGTTTCCAGTATCCCCGAATCCCGTTTTCATAACCGCTACTATGCCGATGAGGATGATCCCGATTACACGATTCCCATGGTAAAAGCCGGAATGGTGGAAGATTACAAGTTTAATAACATTAAATACAAGATACCGCCCATGGCCGCCAAATCGGTGGACCGGGCCCAGTTGTTTGCACTGGATGCGGCCAGTCAGGCCATTGAGCAGGCCAATCTGGGCCCGCAGTTGGCCTTCGGTAATAAAACGGCGGTGATTCTGGGTACCATCAGCGGCGAAAGATATGTCGAAAATGTTATGCGCACCAGGATTCCGTTTGTGGAAAAGGTGTTGACGGCCATAGAGGGGATCGACGGCAAAACCCTGATAAATATCAGCACGCAACTGGCGGACAGGTTGAAACAGCGGTATATAAAAAATACCGAAGATACCATTCCCGGCCTATTGTCCAATATCGTCAGTGCCAGGATCAGTAAACATTTTGGATGCAACGGGGCCAATTTCGTGGTGGATGCCTCCTGCGCATCTTCCACCGTTGCCATTGATCTGGCTGTAAAAGGATTAAAATCAAAAGATTATGAGTATGTGATTACCGGCGGCGCGGATGCCAACCTGTATCCCAGTGTAATGCTGGCATTCAAGCGGCTGAGCCTGCTGGCCAATGGTGAAAGCCGGTTTTTTGATAATAATTCAGATGGCTACATCATGGGTGAGGGGGCTGCTGTTCAGGTCATGACCACCTATAAAAATGCCGTTAAAAACAAGATGCCCATTTTGGGAGAGATAAACGGTCTCTCCTTTAAGTCCAGCGTGCCCGGTCATCTGCTTTCACCTTCGGAAAGGGCATATAAAGATGCCATGAATGACTGCTACCACAAGATCCCTGTCAACAAAAACCAGGTGGCCCATCTGGATGTGTTCGGTGTGTCCAATGCCTTTTTAGATGCCATGGAAAAGCAGGCTATTGAAGCCAGCTTCAGGGACAAAATCTATTTCGGCAACATCAAGCCTGAATTTGGCTATTTCAAGGCTGCCAATCCGGCAGTGGTACTGACCAAACTGATGCTGATGAACAGTGGCAGGACCCTGCTGCCCAACAACAGCTACAGGGATAAGACATCCCTGGTGACAAAAGACTCGGTGCTGACACCTGCCGGTGAAATCGTGGACGCAGGCAGCAGACACCGCCTGCATTTTGCCTCGAATGTCAACGGTATCGGCGGTATTCACGGCCATATGGTGGTAGGTACGCTGCCCGAACACCTCATGGCCGGACAAATTCAGGCTAATGTGGCTGAAACAGTTCCTGCAATTCAAGAAAAGCAAGTTGAAAAACCTGCATCCATATTCGTCCAAAAGGCTATACAGCCGTCCGTGCCCCGGGCAAATCCATCCATTGCCGCCGGAGCCGATATCGGCGCGGTGCAAAATAAGGGAGTTGCAGCCCTGCTTTCAGGTCAGGGAGCCCAGCATGGCGGCATGATGGCCCGGTTGTACGAAAGTGAAACCTCTATCCGCGGCATCATGGACCAGGGAGAAGCCATCTTTCGCCGAAAGCGCGGTTATTCGCTGCTGGATATCATGTTCGGTGACGACGGCAGCCTTAATCTGACGGAGAATACCCAGCCTGCGATCTTTCTTTCTTCGGCAGCTATTTTTCAATATTTATATGAAAAAGGATTTAAGCCGGATGCGTATATCGGCCACAGTGTAGGGGAATACACTGCCCTTTTTTGTGCCGGTATGCTTGGTTTTGATGATACCATGAAACTGGTTATCAAACGCGCGGATCTGATGATGGCGGCGGCCCGTCAGTTTCCGGGTAAAATCATGGTGGTGTTTCGCAAGGCCTCTGACGTCGCCGATTTTATCGATGAATCGGGCATCGGGGACATCCATGTGACCAATAAAAACAGTGAGCAGCAGACCGCCGTTTCCGGCCGGACTGAAAGCATTGAAGCATTCTGCCAATTTTTAAAACAAAAGGGTATTTTATTTAAAAAACTGGCGCTTTCAGGGGCCTTTCATACCCCGCTGTTTGAAGGGGCGGCCCGGCAACTGGGAGAATATCTGGAAAATATCACCTTCCAGGCAGCAGATTACACCCGGGTAATTTCCAATGTGACGGCCCTGCCCTATCCCCAGGATGAACAGGTCGTCAAAAAACTGCTGGTTCGCCAGATCGTCTCTCCGGTGGAGTTTATCCGGTCCGTCCAAGGCGTATACGCCCGGGGCCTGATCGATTTCATTGAAATCGGGCCGGGGAAACTGCTGGTCAACCTGCTCAAGAATATATCCATTGGTGAGCATCACTGCCTGGCGGCCGTGGAATCCAAACTGGGACAAGAGGCGTCCTTAAAGCGCCTGATTGATTATCTGGCCGGTCAAAAACGGCTGACGATGTTCGAGACACCCGAACCGGAATTTGAAAAACTTCCGGCTCCTGCCCTGGAAACAAATGCGGAGCAGGCGGAAACCGGCCCCGTGGATAGTGCCGAATTTAACGCCTTTGTACAGGAAAATGATGCCTCTTTAAAAGGATTCTGGCCGGTAATAATTTTATCGAACCGCTGAGCGGCCTGGAAAAGGAAAAAATCCTGGATATGAACATTACCCGGGTTTTCAAGGAGCCTGATGGCAATGCCCGGCTGCTCAATATTACCTCCACTAAAGATGTGATTCAACTGGCCGGCAAACTCGGTTATTTTGACCTCAAGACCGAATACGGGATTGATTATAATTATGACGTTACGATTTCACTGGCCATTGCGGCCGGCATTGAAGCGCTCAAGGATGCACGGATTCCGCTGGTGCAGCAGTATCGGCAGACATCCAGCGGCAGCCGGATACCCGATGGTTTTGCCCTTCCCACGGATATGCAGCACACCACCGGTATTATCCTGACCTCTCTTTTTCCAGGGTTTGAGACATTGATTACCAAGATGAACAATTATTATTACAACAAGTTTTATGTCAAACCCTATAAAGAACTTGAAAGCATTTACTATCACCTGATGGCGGAAGTCACGGACGAGACGACCAAGGAACAGGTGACCGACTGGTTTTTTAAAATTAAGGAAAGACGCAAAAAATACGGCAAGTACAAGTTTGACCGCAATCTGCTGTATGACATCATACCCCTGGGATCGGCCCATTTTGCCCAGTTGATCAAGGCCAAGGGGCCCAATATCCAGATGAGCGGGGCCTGTGCCTCCACAACCCAGGCCGTGGGTGTGGCGGAAGACTGGATTCGTACGGGTCGCTGTGAAAGGGTGATTATCATCGGCGGTGAAGCGGCAACCTCTGAAGTTCAGAGCCCCTGGATCGCGTCCGGGTTTCTGGCCCTGGGCGCGGCTTCGGTCAAGGACGTGGTCGCCGATGCGGCCAAACCCTTTGACGCAGACCGAAACGGTACGATCCTGGGCAGCGGAGCCGTATCGCTGGTGATCGAACGGGAAGAAAGCGTTCAGGAGAGGGGATTGAACGGACAGGCGGAAATTCTGGGGACCTATATCGGTAACAGCGCCTTTCATGCCACCCGTATCGATGTTAACCATCTCAGCGGTGCGATGCAGCGATTTATGACAGGCATGGAAAAACGCCATGGTCTGCAGCGAAAAGAGGTTGCCGGGTCCATGGTTTTCATGTCCCATGAAACCTATACCCCGGCGCGCGGCGGAAGTGCGGACGCCGAAATAACCGCCTTGAAAAATACCTTTGTCGATGACAGCCCAAAAATCACCATCGCCAATACCAAGGGGTTTACCGGTCATACCCTGGGAGCCGCCATAGAAGATGCCGTACTGGTAAAGGCCCTGCAGAAGGGCCGGGTGCCGCCCATTGCCAATCTGAAAAAAGTGCCTCCCGAGTTTGCAGACCTGAAACTGTTTCATTCAAATCAGGGCGACTTTCGTTTTGGACTGCATTTTTCGGCGGGTTTCGGGTCCCATTTTGCCTTTTTATTTATACAGAAAATTGCGGAAAACGGGATTGAACTTTATGTGAGCAAAAGCCCGGATGAGAAGGAAACAATACCGGTTATAGCCGCGCTGGAAAAGAAAAAGCAGCTTTTGTCCCGACCGGAAACAGCAGTTGAAAAAATTTCGGCAGCTTCCGGAACACCGCGGAATACCGCGGAATCGCCCATAAAAACTATACAGGCGATAATCGCCAAACAGACCGGGTACACCGAGGATATGCTGGAGGCCGATCTTGATCTGGAGGCCGACCTTGGCATCGACACGGTGAAACAGGTGGAGGTATTCGGGAAGATTTCAGCCCATTTCAACCTGCCTGTTCCCGAGGATCTCAAGCTGCGGGATCTGAACACTATTGCCCGCCTGGCGGAATATATTGCAGTTGAAACAGGGGGCCGGGGAACCAAGGCGGATCAGTCGGACAGCATTGCTGAAACGCAAAGTACGGAAGACACATCAAGTGCTTTGTCCATCATTCGTGGTATTATAGCCAAACAGACCGGGTATACCGAGGATATGCTGGAGGCCGATCTTGATCTGGAAGCCGACCTTGGTATCGACACGGTGAAACAGGTGGAGGTGTTCGGAAAGATTTCAGCCCATTTCAACCTGCCGGTTCCCGAGGATCTCAAGCTGCGGGATCTGAACACCATTGCCCGCCTGGCGGAATATATCGGAAATGTCGCTGGAAAAGATGCGCAAACGGAAACATCGCCGCAAAGCGTGCCGGAAAAGGCTCCGGCAATTTCAGCTTCGGGAGTTCACCGTTTTGTTGTTCAGACCAATTCGGATCGTTTCGGATTTGCCGATGCGGTCAGTCGCAGGATCAAATCTTTTTCCGGGCACGTTCTGACAATGGGCAGTGACACGTCCGCGGATATCAGGGTTGATCTTTCCGATCTAAAGGAGGTGGAAGAAAAGATGCAGGCTCTTGGGGTGCAGCACCCTGAAATCAAGGGACTTATTCATCTGCATCCCCTGAACGCATACTTTGACGATACGGCAACGGACAGCCATGAGATCGATGCATCCGTCAAGTCGTTTTTCCTGATGGTCAAGCACCTGCTGCCTCTGCTGGATCGGCCCGACACCCTGATCTCAACTCCGGCCTTTGACTCTGTCGTATTTGCATATGCGGATTCGCCCGGAGATATCCATCCTGTATTCGCGGCCCTGGGCGGCATGCTCAAAACCATGAACAAGGAATTGAAAAATACTTTGGTCAAGGTTGTGGATTTTTCCATTCACCAGCGCGTGGAAACCGGTTACCGGGATAACCAGAAATATGTTCTGTCCCTGGTGGAAAAGTCGGTGGAACACGGGCGGAGCATGGTCAAAAAAGGTGGTACGATTCTGGTCACCGGCGGGGCCCGGGGCATCACCTTCGAGATTTTAAAGGCCCTGGCAACAGAGTACCGGGTGCGTCCGATTATCCTGGGGCGCAGTGATATCAACGCTCTGGATGCGGATTTCAAGAGAAAAGATGCCGATGAGCAGTATATTTTCGGATGTTTGAAAGAACGGATGAAAGGCGCCAGACCCGTGGAAATAAAACGGGCCGTTCAAAAAAATATGGCGCTCAAGAAGGCCCTTGCCAATCTTGCGGAACTTTCGTCACTGGGAATCGATGCCCAGTATCATTGTGTCGATGTGCTTGACACTGAAGCTGTTTCCCGGATTGTTGATGCGGTGCCGCCCATTGACGGCGTGCTTCATGCAGCCGGTGTGGAAGAGAGTCAATTTATCGAAAAAAAATCACTGGATTCTTTTAACCGGGTTTTTGATACCAAAATTACCGGGGCAGACAATCTGCTGCGGGCACTTGACGGTAAATCGTATGGGTTTTTCTTAACCTTTTCATCCGTGACCGCTAAATTCGGCAATGAAGGACAGGTGGATTATACAGGGGCCAATGATATGCTGGCCAAGATTCTGCTGCGGGAGAAAAACCGGCATCCGGAAAAAACATATAAGGTTTTTGACTGGACCGCATGGGACGGGGCCGGTATGGCCACAAAGGAAACCGTTAAAAAAGTTCTGCGACAAAGGGGACTGGAATTTTTACCCCTTGCCCGGGGCGTGCGGTTTTTCATGGATGAACTGTATGATGCCAAAGCCATCGAAGCGGTTTTTACCGGCAGGGACACAGCCCTTGATCCGGACGGCCTGTTTCAGACCCCAGACGACTTACCGGCTGCTGAAAACGGCCTGCCCTTTATCGATCAGGTAAAGGAGAAAAACGCTGTCCAGGCGCAATATGCCCGGACTCTGGATCTGCAAAGAGATCTTTTCCTGCTGGATCACTCCCGGCTGGGGGTGCCGATATTCCTGGGGGCCACCGGCATCGAAGCAATGGCCGAGGCAGCCTCGACCCTGGCGCCGAAAGGCAGTCATCTGGTATCCATGCATGAATTTTCCATACCTTACGGCATAAAGCTGCTCAAGGGCCGGTCCAGGGAGATATCGATCGAGGCAAGGCAGCAAAACGGCGATGCCCGCCGTTTTGCATGCGGCATTTCGTCACAGTTCAAAAATCGGGAAGGCCGGGCCATGGGAGATCCCAAACGTCATTATCAGGGGCGTTTCGAGTTTTCTATGCAAAAACCCGCGCAGGTGAAGATAACGATTCCCGAATTTATCCCGGTTCAATATGAGGGTGATATTCAGGACCTTTTATACCATCCGTCCCGGCTGTTTATGGACGGATTGTTCAAAACAGTGGAAGATATTCTTTCTTTTGAACCGCAGGTGTTGATTTCAAAGGTGCGCAACAGCAGCCGGAAACAGTTTTTTGCCGGTGATGCAGCACCTGATTTTATCACGGATGTGGCAATTGTGGATGCCATGTTTCAGACCGGCGGTATGCTGGAAGTCATGACAACCAATGAAATTGTCCTGCCGTCAAGTATCCGCCGGATGGATTTTTACGGGCCGTTACAAAAGAATAAAGAGTATATCTGTATTACCCGAAAGACCGACAACGGCAGGGATACCAATACCTATCAACTGGATCTTATGGATCGAGAAGGCATGCTTTTGATCCGTATCGAAGATTTTGAAATGGTGAAGGTGGACAAGCTGGCGCCGGAAAACCGGATAACCGATAAAATCAGTTCTCCGGCCCTGAAAAAAGCCTCCTGAACTATGAAAAAAAAACAGATAATGCTTCAGGGCCTATGGAACGAGGTTTCCATGGGCCCTGACATTAGGATCGGTTTTCTGACGATTACCGATTTTATCAAAACAAACATTATCAATGTTCCAGTTGAAAAATATCAGGTTTTGAAAAATATCATTTTCACCCCGGATATGTTTCTGTTTCCCTTTCTCTCCTCTGTTGAAATCAAAACGCTGAATCAATTCAAGGCATTGAAAAAACAGATCGAATGGATGAGCGGTCGGTTTGCGGTTAAAAAACTGGTCTCCCAATATTGTATGCCCTGCGATTATACCGGGATTACCATTGATTATGAAATAGATGGTGCGCCCTATCTGAAGGAATACCCGGACCTTCCCATATCCATATCCCATTCGGGGGGATATGCCGCATGCGCCCTGAGCCGTGACAGGTCCATTAATATCGGTATCGATATCGAAAAAATAGCGCCCGACAGCATCAAACACATTTTTAAAGTAGCTTTTACGGACCGGGAGCAATCAATTCTGAAGCGATGTTCCGATGCCGCGGTTTTTGAAAGCTGGACAGCCAAGGAAGCCTATCTGAAGTATATAAAAAAGGGTTTTAATGAAGGCTTGAAACAGGTTGAAGTAATCAACGGCGGGATCTATCACCACCATCAGCCCGTGGAGGATGCGGCCCTTTTTTCATGTCGTATCAACAATGAATATGTGCTGTCCCTGGTTCGGCGCACCTAATCCTGTGCCGGCCGGCGGCGCACAATAATTTTTCCGTCTGCATCATAAAGGGCAAAGCAGCCGATTTTCATGTCAGAACTCTATCGGCAGGGAGGCGTCTTTTTCTGCCGCCGCATCTTCGGCGATCATGAAATCGATGGTTTTTCTCTTGTCGATCCCTATCGCAAACATCTCCTGCAGCGCATGCAGGGCTTCGTAGCCGTCCGGGCTTGTGGCATGATAAAAATTCCGGGCCAGTTCAGAGAATGTCTCCAAATTTTCCGTCTGCTCGCAGGCGATAGTGTAGCGGTCTATCAGGATGCCGAGGATATTTTCAAACTCATGGAAAAAAGCCAGATCATCCAGCAGATCGACCCGGCAGGGGTGCTGGCCGAGTCCATACAGCAGGAGGGCCTTGAGGTTCCGGTTGGCGTTTCGATAATATCGCCGGATTAACGGATAGTTTGGATTTTCTTCGGCCTTTTCCGCCAAGTAAAGCGCCAGGATACTGCCGGATAAATCCTTTTCGCCTTCAAAATAGGCCACCAGATCCCGCTGCCGCTGGTTTTCAGCTTCAGCATTTTGTTCTTCCAATTCATCATCATCGCCATCGTCGTCATAATAGGTAAACCCCATTTCCTCCAGCCTGGCGATATGGTCATCGGGATGATCGCGGAAAATTTTATTCACCTGGTCACTGATGATTTCGTTTTTTATTTTTTCATACTCTTCGATAACAGAATCTTTATGGCTTTTTTTCATTTTCATCTTTTTTTTAAAAAAAGTAAACCACAGCTCGCTGCGCATGTAAGCTTAAGGTGCCATATCAATCATTTATGTGTCATGTTCCTGGAGTTTACGCGTGTCCGGTTCAAACATACACAAAAATCATTTTTGCATAATACACAAGGGTGTTGTTAACATATTTTGAATAAAACACAAGGTAAAAATAAATATGAATGAAACCCCTTGTTTGCTCCATTATGTTCTCTATTGACTGATATTTACACCTGAGATAGACGATTAGCTCCTATATTTCAGGTGTTTTACCAGTAATGCGGTTTTCACCCGCTGGGTGAAATGATGACCTTTCACAAGAAAATTAGGGACAGAGATACCAGGCAAATAATGCTATTCACCGAGAGCCATAAACCCTGCTTATTGGCAATAAATTAACACGAGGTAAGGCTCATTCAAGCTGTATTATACGAGTTCCATCATGTTGTTTTTTTAACGGGAATCTTTCGACAGTCTTTTTAAGGAATACACGCCGTCAAGGCCGGAAATCAGTTTGGGAATTTTATCATTCTTTGATTGAAAGTGGTGCTTGAACCGCTGATAGTTCTTGGCTACAAACTCTTTTGTCCCGATGATGCCCGAGTCGGAAAAATATCTTGTGCGGTATTTAAAGCGATCGACTCGGTTTATTTCATAATCTTTCTTTCTCTCTTTTTCAACTGTCTTTTCAGCTATTTGGCAGCCGCTTTCCTTGCTATATGC